>JALSGX010000026.1 GCA_026982535.1 Ghiorsea sp.
TGTTAGCCTTGAAGATATGCGACAGGCTGATGTGCTTATCTTTGGCTCACCTGTGCATATGGGCAGCATGGCTTGGCAAATGAAACAGCTGATTGATTCAGGCTCCAAGCTTTGGATGGCAGGGGATTTGGAAGGTAAAATGGGTGGTGTGTTTGCCACTTATGGTGGTTATGGTGGTGCTGGTGGCGGTGTGGAGCAAACATTGATGTCGCTTCATGCCAATTTCTTGGAACATGGTATGCTGGTCTGCGGTTTTCCTCGTTCATTATCAGGTTATGCTGATGCTGGTTTGCACTGGGGGTTGGCAGTGCGCACGGGTAATGATGAAGGTATGCCTGAAGGCGTGTCGGATTCTTCATTGGTTGCCGCTAGAGCTTATGGCGCACATATCGCTGAAACTGCACTTCGTTTGAAATAATTAAAATATAAAGGTTTTATTCACGCATGTCCGTTTATACAGAACTTACCACGCAAGATTTTGAAACCATTCTTGCCGATTATAATCTTGGTAAACTCAAAGCATTCACAGGCATTGCCGCAGGCATTGAAAACAGTAATTTTTTTATTGATATGCAAGATGGCAAGCGATATGTGCTGACCGTGTTTGAACGGTTGGATGCTGATGAGTTGCCATACTTTATGCGTTTGATGAAACATTTGGCTAGCCACGGCTTGCAAAGCCCCGATGTGATGGTGCGCAAGGATGGCTCGTTGATTTTTGAAGCGCATACCAAAGATGGTGTCAAACAAGGTTGTATCGTGTCGTGTTTAACAGGTGAAACCTTAGATTTTCTTAATACCGCTCAGTTGGAATCATCAGGCAAAGCTTTGGCAACATTACACCTTGCAGGCCAAGGTTTTGATGAGCATAGGCATAATCCAGCAGGCCTAACTTGGCTTGAAGAGACCATTGTAAAGGTTCAGGCAGGTGTGGCGCAAACATACGGTCAAGATGCTTTGGATTTGCTGCTTGATGAACTTGCATATCAAAAGCAGCAGCAATTTAGTGACTTGCCTAGTGGTGTGATTCATGGCGATTTATTTGTGGATAATATCTTGTTTGAAGGTGATGATGTATCGGGGGTGATTGATTTTTATTATGCCCATGACTCTTCTTATGCCATGGATATTGCCATTGCTATCAATGCTCAAGCCATTGTGTTGGGCGATGAGGATGACAAACGCATGGATGCTTTTCTTCAAGGTTATGAAAGCACGCGTCAATTAGAAGCACCTGAAAAAGATGCGCTGAATGGTTTGCTGCGTTTGGGCGCGTTGCGCTTTTGGGTGTCGCGCTTGTTTGATGCGTTCTACCCACGAGATGGTGCGATGACGCAAACCAAAGACCCTGAGGAATATCGCCAGAAGTTATTGTTGCACCGAGCTTAGTTGTTTTATGCTGATAGCTCTTTGTATTCAAAAGAAATAGAAACCTTGAAATGACCTCTTAAAAGACCTATTGTGAGGTCTTGAGATGGCTATTGAGAGGTGTGTTATGGTTGCAACAGTATTATCAGATGCCGTGGTAAGTATTTCGGATTTGAAAAAAAATCCTATGAAAGTGGTGCAAGAAGCTGATGGTTTTCCCATTGCCGTGCTCAATCGCAATACACCTGCTTTTTATTGTGTGCCTGCTGAAGCTTATGAAGCATTGATGGATAAGTTGGAAGATTTAGAGCTCAATGCCTTAGCCAATCAGCGTATGAATCAAGCGCGTATCGCAGTCGATATAGATGACTTATAAGCTTGCTTTTGTCAGCGATGCGCTCAAAGAATGGCAGGCATTGGATAACCCGATTCAAAAGCAATTGAAAAAGAAGTTAGCGCAACGCCTTGAACATCCCAAGGTTGCCGCATCACAGTTGTATGGTTCAACATGTCGCTACAAAATTAAACTGCGCCAATCGGGGTTTCGCCTTGGGTATGAAGTGTTTGATGAAGAAGTGGTGGTGCTTGTGGTTGCAGTGGGTAAGCGTGAACGCAATGCGGTGTATAAAGCAGCAGCCAAACGGTAGATGAAAAAAGTGGTTGCTACTGGATAATAGAGCTTACAATACCACCGCCAACAAGTTCATCACCCACATAAAATGCAGCAACTTGCCCGGGCGCAGTGGGTCTTTGCGGTGAATCAAAGGTAAGTTTGGTGTTATCTGAATCGATTTCAATGCTGCAAGCCGATGGTCGCATTTGATAACGCACTTTGGATAAAACCTGCTCACCTTCTTTAAGCTCACGCAGCCATGTGGTTTCAGCCACTTGGACCTGAGTAATCAAGGCATCTTCAGGTGGAGCAACAATCACCCGTGCAGTGACACCATCAAGCTCCACAACATGCCAAGGGCCATTGGGCAGCCCCAAGCCTTTGCGTTGCCCCAGTGTGTAATGCGCAATGCCTTGATGCTTGCCCAGGATGTTTCCCTCTTTGTCCACGATGTCACCAGCTCTAAAACCCGCGTCAGCGCCTTCTTTTTTAAGAAAGGCAATGCGGTTTCCCGCGGGGATAAAGCAAATATCTTGGGACTCATGTTTTTCAGCCGTCATCAAACCATAGTGGCGGGCTAAGATGCGTGTGCCATCTTTTTGCAAGTGCCCCACGGGAAATAAAATGCGGGCAACTTGGTCTTTGTTGGTGGTGGCAAGGAAATAACTTTGGTCTTTAACTTGGTCGTTGCCGCGATAAATATGTACACCTTCGGCATCATCTTTGCGCTGTACATAATGACCCGTGGCTACATATTCAGCTTCCAATTCATCGGCAGCATCAAGCAATGCGCCGAACTTTACAAAGCGATTGCAGCGTTCGCATGGATTGGGGGTACGCCCTGTTTCATAATCTTCAATAAAAGGGTTGATAACATTCTCACGAAAGTTTTCGCGCATATCCATATTGTAAAAAGGAATGCCGATTTGATCGCAGACACGCCTTGCATCATAAGCGTCATCCAGAGAGCAACATGATCCATGCCCAGAGACTTCATCGCGGTTGTAGTCCCACACATGCAGGAACACACCAATCACATCAGCGCCAGCTTCTTTGAGCATGGCGGCGACTACAGAGGAATCCACACCGCCCGACATCGCAGCAATCACCCGCACACCTTTGAGGTGTGATAAGTTTGGTTTGAGGGACTGAATGTCAGTTGTCATGAAAACTCCGTGAATTAAAATAAAAAAGCCTACACTGCTTCGCAGCAGTGTAGGCTGTATTTGATTGGTGTAAAAGCCCTATAGACTATCACGAAGCATTTTTTCATGTTCAGATAGCGAGCGTTGAAATGCAGGTCGCTCAAAGATTCTGTCCATGTATGCTTCTAAGTGTGGCCAATCGATGGTGTTAATACCATTGGACTCTAAACGCCATAAAATCGGTGCCAGGGTGACATCGGCAAGCGTGTATTGCTCACTAACAAAGAAGACCTGATTGGCAAGGTAACCATTTAAGGATTCAAGGTATGCACGCATTTTCTTGGCAGGTTCAGATTTCTTTTTCAAACGAACCAGGTTGTAATGCAAAGGATAAACTTCTTCCTCAATACGCATCACAGCCAAGCGCATTTGCGCGCGTTCAGCAGGGGACCCTGGCTTTAGAGGGGGGTGAGGGTAGCGTTCATCCAAGTATTCATTCACCACAGAGGGCTCAAAAAAGACGATATCACGGTCAATCACCGTTGGTAACTTGCCGTATGGGTTGATTTTGGTGAAGTCAGCAGGAAGTTTATCTTCATCCAATTCAAAGGTTTCAACGGGTAGTTCTTTTTCTTCCAGCACAATGCGTGTGCGATGAGAATCAGGGGAAACACCACTTGAATACAACTTAATCATTTATCTCACTCCAGCAAAAAAGGTTGCGGAATATATCATTTTAGACAAAAAAAAAAAGAGTGTTTATTGGGGTGACCTTTTGAGGTCAGATTGTAGCCAGTCATGGGCATGATGAATGGATGTTGCCAAGCCGTGATGCTTGGCAAGGTATGCAGCAACAGCAGAAGCTAGGCGGCAGCCTGTGCCGTGTAGGTTTGCAGTTGAAATATGCTTCTTGGGGTGTTCAAGGATTTCAATGTTGCCTTGTGTGTCACAAAAAATATCACGCAATAGATGCCCTGAACCATGACCGCCTTTGAGCAAGACTGGGGTTTGATAGGCTAAAACCAAGACTGAAGCTGCTTCAATTGGGTCTGCGATGTCTTGCTCGAGAAAAAAAGCAGCTTCTTGTAAGTTGGGCGTCCACAGTGTGGCGTGGGGGATAAGCTTGGTATAGGCATCCTTTGCCGCTGTTTCATCAAATAAAAATGTGCCTGATGAGGATATAAGCACGGGGTCAACCACCAGTGGTGTGTGTTGGATGAACGGCATCAAGGCTTCAAGGTGTTCTTCATCGTATAACATGCCAGCTTTGACACATGCAACATCATAATAATCGAATATGGCGTGCAGTTCAGCCGTGAAATGGGCTATGGATGAAGGTTGAATAGACTTGATAACATCAGGGTTTTGCGCGGTAAGTGCGGTGGTTGCTGAGCAGCCGTGCACGCCCAAGGCTTCAAATACACGCAAATCAACTTGAATACCTGCGCCGCCACAAGAGTCCGAGCCGCCAACGGTTAAGCAGACGGGGCGTTGTTCCACAAGTTCACCATGTTTTCTGCTTGAGTTTGAATATCTTTTGGGCTGCCATCGAACAAGCTTGAAATCACTGCGGCATAAGTTGCCCCTGCCATTTTGACCATCACAAGGTTGTCCATGTTGATGCCACCAATGGCACATATCTTGGCATCAGGAAACATGGCGCACGCTTTGGCAAGGCGAGGAATACCAATTTCAGGCACATCTGCTTTGGTTTTGGAGGCAAACACCGCACCAAATGAAATATAATTTGCACCATGTTGTAATGCCATTTTGGCAAGTTGAACATCGGCACGGCAGGTGATACCCACGATTAAATCATCGGGTAAATCACCACGCATGGTCAACACATCATGCACATCATCTTTACCCAAATGAACGCCATCAGCATCACTTTCTTTCGCCAATTGTACTGAATCATTGATGATAAGGCTTGCATTATGGTGTTGGGTGAGTGTACGCAACTGTTGGGCGCGTTTAAGTTTGCGCTTAAAGCCAAGCTTTTTATCACGAAGCTGTAAGGTTTTTACTCCGCCTGCCAGAGCAGCCTCTGCT
>JALSGX010000027.1 GCA_026982535.1 Ghiorsea sp.
CCCCGTTCAATGTTTGGTTCTGCTAAGGATAAGAACTCTTCTAAAGATTTACACTGTATTATTTCTCCTTCATTGTTCACTGCTGCAACAAGACCATAATTAGGTCCGCCTCCATCACTGGGGTCATCTTTTTTGTGAGTGAGAAATGCCTCTAAGTATTTTAAAAACTCTTCTTTTTCTTTGCCACTTTTTAATACACATTCCATATTTGTATAATCATGGCTTGAGAAATATGTTTGAGCTTTTAAAGTAAACTCATTATTCTTAATCACTCCATATATAATCAAGTGGTGCGAGTCTTGATTCTGTAAATCTAGTTTAGCCTTTTCAAAATTAGTAAATTTCGACCTTTCAGAATCAAGGGCACTTTTATCTCTTTTAAATTCAATCAATATCAGTTTGCTACCTTCGGCGAAAATAGCATCACCTGCTTTCTCTTCTTTCCCATCTAAAGGTGCAATAGATGCAGTATTTAAATGATTTAAAACAAAGTAGTATTCAACTGTTTTTTCCCACCATTTCATTATTTATTTCTCCTCTTTATTATCAACTGTTTTACAAAACCGTTGCAGTTCTTCCAAATGATTGGGAAAGAAGTGCCCTGCACCTTCAACTTCATAAAATTGGACATGCGATAGCTTTTGGGCAAAGGTTTTGACCTGTTCAAAAGGTACGATTTCATCGGCAGTGCCTTGGATGATAGTCAGCGGGCGGGTATCACCCAACATAAAATCAAATGACCATAGGTTGACCGCAGGGGCAACGGCGAGCATTTTTTCAATGCGCTTGTCATGCCTTGCAGCCTTTAGCCCTGCATATGTGCCGAATGAGAAACCTGCCAAATATAGCGGACTGTTGGGGTGATTGGCTTCTAACCAATCCATCATAGCGGTGACATCATCGGCTTCACCCACGCCTTCATCCCACTCGCCTTCGCTTTTTTCAACACCTCTGAAATTAAAACGCAACACGGAAAAACCAAGCTCTTCAAAAGCTCTCGCCATCCAATACACCACTTTATTACGCATGGTTCCGCCATACACAGGGTGCGGGTGACAGACTACGATGGCAGGTTTGCCAGCAGTGCCTTGATGATACAAAGCTTCAAGTTTACCTGTTGGACCATCCAACATCATTTTTTCAGGGTGGTGACTACTCATGCTTTTATTCTCACAGGGATGCGTAAACCGCTTCATCAAAACCCACGATAATCTTTTCGCCAGTATCCAATACAGGGCGTTTAATCATGGATGGATACACAACCATCAACTGAATGGCTTTATCCTGATTGATGCCATCTTTGTCGTCTGCGCTTAGTTTGCGCCAAGTTGTGCCGCGTTGGTTTAATAAGGTTTTCCAACCAACTTGGCTACACCATGTTTCTAATGTTTTTTCATCAATGCCGTCTTTTTTGTAGTTGTGAAAATCAAATTCAATGCCTTTGGCAGTCAAGGCATCTTTGGCTTTTTTGATGGTGTTGCAGTTGGGTATGCCGTACATTTTCATGGTTTTTCTATCCTCACAAATCTTACATTTATATCGGTATCATTCAGTTTAATATATATATGGACTGCATCTTTGGGCAGCAGTTCAGGGGCTCGTTCGCTCCATTCAATCAGTGTTACCCAAGGCGCAGTAAAAAACTCATCAACACCAAGGTTTGCCACATCAAAACTATCTTCCAAGCGATACCAATCCATGTGTGCTACTTTTAATCCGTTGGCGGTATCGTATTCTTGAATAATGGCAAAGGTTGGGCTGGGCAGTGCTTCATCGGTCACACCAAGCGCGCGCATCATGGCTCTTGCCAAAAAACTTTTGCCAGCACCCAAATCACCATGCAGAGCAAAACAATCACCTGCTTGGCAGTTTTTTGCCACATCTTGGGCGAGTTTGACCATGTCTTCTTCATTTTTGATGGTTATCAAAAGAATATATCCTCGGCATAATCATTGGCAGCTAACACTTTATCCCAACTGCGGCGCACAGGGTAGTTTTTACGATACGATGAAAACCACGCTTTGAAGTTATCCAAACTCGCTGCTTCTTTCATGGCTAACGAGTCATTCTGAATAGGATACATTTCCAAGGCTAATGCCGATTTGGCTAAACCTTGCGCCAAAATCTGCGCAATATTAGGCAATGCCGCATCCATATCCCATGTAGGCGAAACTTGAAGAAAATCACATAAGTCTTTGTAAACAAAGTAAGTATTTGCAGCTTTGCCATCCAAAGAGTGCCCTGCGATATGTGGGGTAGCGATGATGGTTTGCGGATGTTTTAAGAGTTCCATATTGATATTGGGTTCATGTTCCCAGCAATCCAACACGGCAAAATGTTCCTCATCTTGATTCAGCCAATCCAACAACGCTTGATTGTCCACACACGCGCCACGCCCTGCATTGATTAAACCTCTGCCCTGAAACTTGGCAAGCTCATCTGCACCAATCAAGTGATAGGTAGGATGCTCACCATGCTTTTCCAAGGGTGTGTGCAGAGTGATGATGTCTGCCGATGCCAAGACTTCATCAAGGCTGGTATCCAAGCCTCTTGGTGGGTCATTGAGCAATGTTTTTAAGCCAAGTTTGCCACATGCCTTATCCAATAATGAACCAATACGACCCACACCAATAATGCCTAACTTATCTTTTGAAAACGAAAGCTTACCTAATTCTTCTAAAGTAAATAATGATGCAAGCATATATTCAACTACGGATTGTGTGGAGCTGCCTGCGGCTGAGGCAAAGGCAATGCCTTGCGCTGCCAAATAAGCCTTGTCCACATGGTCATCACCGATGGTTGCCGTGCCGACGAAAGAAACATTGGAGCCCTGCAATAAAGCTTGATTGCTCTGAATGGATGAGCGGGTAATCAAGGCATCGGCGTGACGAATTGTAGAAGGGGTGATGTCTTGAAAGGGAAGCAGTGTGACTTGCCCTAAATGAGCAAAAGCCTCTGCTGCGCCCCAAACAAAGTTATCAACGACCAGACTGAAGTTTTTCACGAACTTTTTTGGCAAGTTTATGGTCGGGATATTGGCTTAGAAACTGTTCGTACAAAGTTGTATCATTCTTATATTCCGCCATATTGAATAAGGCTTTGGGTGCTATATCACTATTGGGGTAGTCGCGTACAAGTTGTTGGCGAATATCAAACGCCAACGCATCATCTTTAAGCTTTTTTTCTGCAATTTTGATGGCATCTTTCAAAGCATCTGTGGCTTCAAAGCTATGAAACATAGTGGCAAGCTGGCGAAGAGAGACCACAGCTTGTTGATAGGCCTTGAGCTTTTTCGCTTCAATGTTGGCTTTATGCTGCAATGCTTTAAGGCTCACTGTATCATTGGGATACAGTTGAACAATAGTGGCATAGGTTTCAACAGCTTCAGTGTACTTTTTCAAGTGATTGGCTTGGGTGTCTGCTAGGTGAACATAGGCATGTTTGGTTAGCTGGTGTTCAGGATAGCTATTAATCAATGTTTGATAGTTTTTCTCTGCTTTTTCATAGTCTTTAAGGCGGATGCGTTGTAAGTCTGCAATGGCAAGCATAGCTTCAGGTCGGTAGTTACTATTGGGATATAGCGCAAGAAGCTTTTTGAAGCCAAAGATACCTGCCTTTGCAGAGTCTGCACCCATATTGTGTGCTAACAACACTTGCACTTCGTCAATATGCGGGTCATCAGGAAATCGCTTGAGAATATCCAGTTGCAACAGTGTTAAAGCTACGACCATCTCTTTGTTTTCAATAGGATACAATGCACTGCTAAGTAAGCGCAGGCGAGTGGCTGTGTTGCCATCAGGAACTGATTTAGCGATATGCTGAATGGTTTTTTCTTCTTCACTCCAATCTTCAGCAACCAAGGCAAGTACCTTTTTTTTGCTTTGGCGCGCGGAGGGTGTGTTGGGAAACTCATATATGGTTTGAAGGTATGCCACAGTTGCTGCTTCAGTGTTGTTTTGTTTGGCAAGCATGTCACCTTTAAGTTGCATGGCTTCGGCAGCGATTGGTAAGTCACTATAAATGTGTAAGTATAACGCGATATCCCGCATCAATGCTTGCTGTAGTGCTTCATTGGTATCAAACCAGGCACCAAAGAAGCCGACCTTGGTGATATGATCCACTTCGTCGCGCAAAAGGCTCAAATGCAGAGCGGCATTATCTTGGCGTGATAACTGGGGGCGCGCAATGGTGGAAGCTGGCATTAGCGTGATGCTTGCTTCTTTCTTCGGTGTTGTTGTATACATATCAATATGGGTATATTCATCAACCATTGGCGTATGGGTAGAAGTATCTTCTGCCCATGCCATATGAAGGCCACAACTTAGCCATATACTTATCATTAGACATATATGCTTCATCATAAGTTCTCCTTGCTTGGTTGTGTTAAGATTTCAGCACCATGTTTGCGAACAGCAATGGTGTGTTCAAATTGAGCAGACAGGCTTTTATCACGGGTAACTACTGTCCAGCCATCATTGAGCACTTTTACAGGGGCTTTGCCTGCATTCACCATAGGTTCAATGGTAAAGACCATGCCTTCTTTGATGACCATACCTTCACCAGGCTTGCCAAAATGAACCACTTGTGGCTCTTCGTGAAACCCACGACCAATGCCATGACCGCAGTATTCACGCACCACGCTAAACCTATGCTTTTCAACAAAGGTTTGAATCACATGCCCAATATCGCCCAAGGTTGCGCCAGGTTTGACCACATCAATGCCCAGTTGCAAGGCTTCTCTTGCTACTTCAACCAGCTTTTGCGCTCGAACTTTAGGTTTGCCCACAAAAAAGGTTTTGCTGGTGTCGCCATGCCAACCATCAATAATGGTGGTGACATCCACATTGATAATATCGCCATCTTTAAGTTTTTTATTGTCGGGAATGCCGTGGCATACCACATGGTTGACCGATGTGCATACTGATTTGGGAAAACCACGATAATTCAGCGGAGCGGGGATGCCGCCGCGCTCAATGGTATAATCATGAACCAATTGATTGATTTCATTGGTGGTGATGCCAGGTTTGATATACTCTTCAATCATCACCAAAGTCTCCGCTGCAACCTGGCACGCAGGACGCATGGCCTCAATTTCCGCATCAGTTTTTAATTGAACCATGGTGTGACCTCTGTAATGATTTGGATATATGATA
>JALSGX010000028.1 GCA_026982535.1 Ghiorsea sp.
CGCAACGGAAAAATTCGCCTTTCTATGAAAGCATTGCTTGAGGATTGATGAAGGCTACCACCAATAAGAAAGCGGGGCATTGCTCCGCTTTTTTTATGCTTGCTTTTGGGTTGGCGCATTTATTGCTCGTCATTTTTGATTGCTTATACTGCCATGGTAGGGATATTAACATGGTATTTTGTGTAAGTTGAATATCAGTTTTAGCGAAGGAGCTATAGAATGGTTGTGACATTATTAGTCATTTGCATCATTTTGTTTGTTGCATTACAGTTAGAAGAGCGATTCAAAATACCAACCCCTCTGGGTTTAATTGGTCTGTCCTTTATCACACATTATTTGTTTTCGGGTATACCCGTGATAACAGGAGATACCGAGCACTTTGCAGCCTTAGTACTTTTGCTGTTGCCCATATTATTGATTACAGATGCTTTTGAGCTGTCTGTTGCCGACCTGAAAAAGCATGGTTTGAGTTTGATATATTTGGCTGTAGTTGCTGTTTCTTTATCCGTGGGCTTAGCCTTACTGTCTGCAGATACTTTGTTTGGGCAATATCACTTGTCCTTTGCTGCTGTGATTCTCCTATTTGCCATGGTACTTGCGACAGACCCTGTTTCAGTTGTTTCTATCTTTTCCAATTTTGAACTTCCGCATCGCCTTAAAATCTTGGCTGAGGGTGAGAGTCTGTTTAATGATGCTACGGCACTGATTGTGTTTGTATTTGTTGGTCTTTATGCGCTGGAAGGAGGTGAAATTACAGTAGGCTATGTCACACAAATCAGTTTGATTGTGATTTTGGGCTCAACAATTCTGGGTGTTTTTATGGGCTACTTAGGTTTATTACTGATGAAAACAACAAGCAATCGAATTGCGGAATTACTGATTGTAATCATGGTGGGTTATGGTGCGTTTGAGTCGGCTGAGTTCTTTTATGTGTTTCTCAATATGTTTGGTGCGCACTCACACTTGCACTTGTCTGGTATTTTAGCTTGTATTTTTGCAACCATTACCTTACATCATGTGATGAGCAAGGCTGTAGCTGCGGATGATGAAAAGCTGCGTCAGGAAGAAGCTGAACTGAAACGAGAGTCTGGTAAAGAGAACACTTCAGTGCATGTGATTGGTTTTTTATTTGACAGCATCAAAGCCACGGTTGAAGAACGAGACCGCCACTTGCGCACCAAGGAAGATGTGCAGTTGCTTGCCATTGTTGCCAACACCATTTTGTTTATTGCTATGGCAGAAATTATCAATCTTGATTTACTGATGAAGTATAGCACTGAAATTATTGTGATGTTTTTAGCAACCACAGTGATTCGCGCCTTGATGATGGCGAAGTTTGCCATCATTACCAATAAAACCACCAAAATGACCAATATCAATTTTCGCTGGTGGGGTGTTTTAACCTTTGCCGGCATTAAGGGCGGCTTGTCTATTGTGATGCTGATGATGATTCCTGCTGAATTTGAGCATCTTGAGATGTTTACTGCTGTGGTGGTGGGTGTGATTATGTTGTCCACATTTGTCTACTCAGCAATCTTACTGGCTATTATTGGCAGAAATGCTGAAATCTTTCGTCAAGAAAAGGAAAAAGAAGCACAGGAAACATGCTAAGCTGTTGATGGTATGGCAACACATGATACAGAAATAGAAAGTCGTATTGAAGGTGTTTTAAGGCGTATGGCTATGCTTTATGGCTGGTCATCGCTTACTGTTGAGGCCTATCGACACGATTTATTCGATTTTCAAGCTTTTATCGGTGGTGCATCCACTGTGTTTGAAGCCAATGCCCAACATGTCACAGGCTACTTAACGCATTTACAACAACGGGGGCTTGCCAATAGCTCCATTCAGCGGCAACGCAGTGCGCTGGCAACATGGTTTCATTATTTACAAAACGAGAAAATCCGACATGACTTTCCTTTGCAAGATGTTGCCAAGGTCATGACGGCATTGCGTTTACCCAAACACATGTCAGAAGCGGATGTGGAGGCTTTGCTTGCGGCACCCGATACATCCAAAAGTAAAGGCATTCGTGATAAATGTTTGCTGGAATTGATGTATGCCACGGGTTTGCGCGTATCTGAGCTTGCGGGGCTAAAAGTCTCTGCCATCAATCGTAGGCAACAAACATTGCGCGTGGTTGGCAAGGGTAACAAAGAGCGGGAAGTACCGTATGGTGAAGAAGCGGATATTTGGCTATCACGATGGTTCGAAGTACGCTCAGAGCAGAGTGCTTATGTGTTTCCAAGTCGAGGTGGTCATATCACGAGGCAAACCTTGTGGGCATGTGTGCGCAAATATGCCCAACAAGCAGGGATTTACCCTTTGCCATCACCGCATGTGTTGCGCCATGCCTTTGCTACACATTTGCTCAATCATGGTGCAGACTTACGCGTGGTGCAAGCCCTTTTGGGGCATGAAAATATCATCACCACAGAGATTTACACCCATGTTTCGCGTCGTCAGCTTCATGATGAGGTCAATCGCTCGCATCCTATGGGTAAGCGAAAAATAAAAAGAGGAATGTGATAAGTTATGGCAGAGTTTATTTATACCATGCAAGGTGTTGGTAAAGTGGTCGGCGGCAAGAAAAAAATCTTGGATGATATTTGGCTATCTTTTTACCCTGGCGCAAAAATTGGTGTTCTGGGCTTAAATGGAGCAGGGAAATCCACACTTCTTAAAATCATGGCTGGTATAGACACAGACATCTTGGGCGAAGCTCGCCCAGCCGATGGCATCAAGATTGGATATTTGGCGCAAGAACCTGAGTTGGATGAGTCCAAAGATGTACGAGGTAATGTCGAAGAAGCGGTGAGTGAGGTGATTCAAGCTTTGGCAGAGTTGGATGCGGTATATGCCGCTTATGCTGAACCAGACGCGGATTTTGATGCGCTTGCTAAAAAGCAAGCCAGGCTTGAAGACATTATCAATGCCGCGGATGGGCATGACTTGGATAGAAAGCTGGAAATTGCAGCCGATGCCTTGCGTTTGCCTGCTTGGGATGCGGATGTGTCCAAGCTATCGGGTGGTGAGCGCAGGCGCGTGGCTTTGTGTCGCCTTTTATTGTCCAACCCAGATATGATTTTATTGGATGAGCCTACCAACCATTTGGATGCGGAATCCGTGGCATGGCTTGAACGCTTTTTGCATGACTACACGGGCACAGTTGTTGCTGTAACCCATGACAGGTATTTCCTGGATAATGTAGCGGGATGGATTCTTGAGTTGGATCGCGGCAAAGGTATTCCATTTGAAGGAAATTACTCGTCATGGTTAGAGCAAAAAGAGAAGCGGTTGGCACAAGAAGAAAAAGAAGAGTCAGCACGCCAGAAAGCGATTAAACAAGAATTGGAATGGGTACGACAAGGCACGAAAGGCAGACACGCTAAATCCAAAGCACGCCTTAAAGCATTTGATGAGTTGGCAAGCAAAGAAGTGCAACAACGCAATGCGACTAAACAAATCTTCATTCCTGTTGCCGAGCGGTTGGGCGATGTGGTGATTAAAGCGGAACATGTTAAAAAAGTATATGGTGATAGGGTGCTGTATGATGATTTAAGCTTTAATCTGCCTCGTGGTGGTATTGTTGGGGTGATTGGTCCGAATGGTGCGGGTAAAACCACGCTGTTTCGTATGATTACAGGCGAAGAAAAGCCTGATGCAGGTGAGTTGATTATTGGTGATACTGTGCAACTGTCGTATGTGGATCAGTCGCGTGATGCTTTGGATGATAACAAAACCGTATGGGAAGAAATTTCTGGTGGCTCTGACTTTATCACTTTGGGTAAAGCTGAAGTGTCTTCGCGGGCATATTGTGGTCGTTTTAACTTCAAAGGTGGCGATCAACAAAAGAAAGTGTCCATGTTATCAGGTGGTGAGCGCAATCGTTTACACTTGGCTAAAATGCTTAAAGAGGGTGGTAATGTGTTGCTGCTCGATGAGCCGACCAATGATTTGGATGTGGAAACACTCCGCGCGCTGGAAGATGCGTTGCTTGACTTTGCGGGTTGTGCTGTCGTGATTTCGCATGATAGGTGGTTCTTAGACCGCATTGCCACACATATCCTCGCTTTTGAAGATGAAGGGCATGTGGAGTGGTTTGAAGGTAACTTTGCCGAATACGAAAAAGATAAAGAACGAAGGCTTGGTAAAGATGCGGCGCAACCGCATCGCATGAAATACAAAAAACTAGCGTGATAAAAAGCCCACTTTGAGCAAGCAAAGTGGGCTTTTGTGAGCGTACATTTGGGTGTCAGGATCCCATAAAAACTAACAAAAACCAATCGAAGTTTTTTTGTCGGGTTCTTTGACTGCTACTTCATCTTTCAAAGCGTGGAGCAACATCTCAGGCGCAGGTGGCTGACCTAAAATAGCCAATCGTTTTTTAACGGCTGAAAAGTCGCCTGGTGCCAAGTTTGAAATTGCCGAAAGTTCTTTCTTGATATGATGTGGAATCTCTCCTTCACACTCTTGATCAAACATGCGGTACGCTTGCTCACATGACAAGTAATCAAACTGAATTTTTAATGCAAACCGTCTCAAGCTAGCCTGATCAAGATTATCCATTAAATTGGTTGAGCAAAAGAACAGCCCCTCAAAGTTTTCCATTTGCACCAAAAGCTCATTGACTTGTGGAGGAAAAGGGGTCAGAGCCCTTTATATTCCCAAGGAACAAAGGGGGCTCTGACCCCTTTTTCTCCGATGGTAATGCTGACGCACAATGGTCATGAACCGCTGTTTCTCAGCATCATCTATCTTGCGATGACTCACCTTGCCTCGATTGCCATGAATCATGCCTGAAGCACCATATTTGCGATAATTGTTGGCAAGGTTGCGTACTTGCCGTGTCGAGCTTAAACCTAAAGTTTTCACAGCATCTCGCTGCTTGATAACCCCATCCAACAACTGCTGCATCACTGCTGCCCGCTCTTGTTCCTTGATACTCATCATCAATATCTCCGCTGTCATATCAAACCTCCACCTCAAAACTATGAAGAGGAAATTTCTATTTTGGGCTAACAAAATTTAGATTAAACCTGTCATACCCATGCCATATTGATAAATCAGACTAAAGAAAAGCAATATGTGAGGTATGAAGATGTTAAATGTTGATGAAATGATTGAAGAGAGT
>JALSGX010000029.1 GCA_026982535.1 Ghiorsea sp.
TGTATCAAAAAGGCTGATAGGCTTTGTAGAAGCATCAGAGTTTGGTTTGATTGAAGCTTTGGCAGAGCATTGTGCTGCCATTGTTCGTGATGAGTTTCATGTATCTTGGTTGCGTTTGAAGTTATCCAAGCCTGGTGCGGTACGAGGCTCGGAAAATGTCGCTGTTGTGATTGAGCGGGGTGACAAACCATCATGACTCAAGTGTTGTTGGGTCTGGGATCCAATATCAACCCTGAACACCATTTGAAAGGTGCGGCTCAGGCTTTAAGAAAGAAGTTTCCAACGGTTCAATTCTCATCCGTCTATCAATCAGCGGCGGTGGGTATGGATGGGGATGACTTTTTGAATGCCTGTTGTTTGTTTGAGCATGATTTGGTTCAGGCCGAATTGTTGGTGTGGCTCAAAGCTTTGGAAGATAAACATGGGCGTGACCGCTCAGAAGGTTCATGGAAGCCACGCACTCTGGATTTGGATATATTGATGGTAGATGGTAAAGTGGTGGATGATGATTTATATAAATACGGTCATATTTATGTGCCTGCATCAGAGCTGATGGATTGCGCGCCAATCGATAGTACACACTTCGCGCCGCTTACGAATATCAGTCTGCACCTTTAGTGTTGTTCAAGATGCCTCGAAGGCGTTTGGCATAGTCAGGGTTGACTGCCGATAAAGGCAGTTTTACTTCAAAGGTTGCGCCCTGCCTGTTGTCCATAATGACTTGAATACTGCCATGATGGGCGCGCACAATATGTTTACAAATAGCTAAACCTAGTCCAGCGCCTTCACCTTGCTGGTTGGTGCGTGCGTCGTCAGCACGGTAGAATCGTTCAAACAAGTGTGGCGCATCTTTTTTGTCAACACCAATACCCTCATCCATAACACGGACTCTCGCAAACTCTCCATCGGCGATAGCAGAAATGGTCACCGTTGAGTCTTCAGGCGCATACCGAAACGCATTGTTGAGCAGGTTGTAAAATACGCGTTCCAAGCGGCGTTGATCACCCACCACTTCCAAGCCTTCCTGAATATCCAGTTCCAGGTTGATTTTTCGTTTGGAGAATAGCATTAAGTGATCTTGTCCAACTTCTTGAAGCAGTAGTGATAAGTCAACAGGCTCTTGAGGGATTTCCAATGTGCCCGCATCAGCTTGTGCTAGTGTGAGCATGTCATTAACAATGTTTTGCATGCGATCACTGATGGTAAACAGTTGCTTTAATAAAGCCTTATATTCTTCTGGGGTTCGCTCTTGTAACAAGGCGACTTCAATTTCGCCTTTGAGAATGGTAATGGGATGTCTCAGTTCATGGGATGTGTCGGAAACAAAGCGTTTCTGGCTGGTAAAATTGGCTTCCAGACATTCAAACATTTTATTCAAAGAGGCAACAAGTGTTTCAATTTCCTCGTCATGAACGGAAGTTTTTAGGCGCCGGCTCAAGTCACCATTGGCAACGGCCTGTGCCGCATCGGTAATATCGTTGATTGGGCGAAGAGAGCGACGAGCCATGCGATAGCCCACCAAGCCTGAAATTAACATGGACAGTAATCCGAGCGCACCACCTACAACATATAAAAGCTTGAAGAAGCGTTGAATGTCTTCCGTGGTACGAGCCAAGATGGCAACAGCAATAATTTTCCCTTGAACCCAAACAGGCATGACGGCAACGCGCAAGTTGTTTTTGCGCAACAGACCCCGTGTTGACACAAACACAGTTGCATGACCATTGAGCGCCTCTTTGATGGCATGGGCAACATCTTGTTTGTCATGGCCAACCAGAGCTTCGCCAACGCTGAACAAAATGATACCTTGAGGGTCAACAAGCTGCACTACACCACGGTAGTACATAGAAAAATCACGCAAATAAAACCCCCATTCTTGCTGCGGGGATTGCTCCAGGTTTTCAACTAGAATATGCGCGTCACGAAATAAGGCGTCATCAACTTCTTGATAAATCTGAATGGATAAAAACCAGTAAATCAATGCTGCTGCAAAGAGCAGAATGATAAATTCCACAAAAATATAGCTTATGGCGAGTCTGCCGCGGAAAGTGCGGAATAGACTGTTGTAGATGGATTGGAATATTTTCTTCACAATCAGTTTGGTTTAGGCGTTCTCCTGGTATTTATCGCTTAAAATATACCCTTGCCCTCGCAATGTATGAATCAGTTGAATATCAAAACCTTTATCTACTTTTGCCCGCAAGTGGCTAACATATACATCAATGACATTACTTTCAGGATCAAAGTTCATGTCCCAGACATGCTCACCAATTAAAGTTCGTGATAATACCTTGTATGGGTTGCGCATCAGATACTCCAAAAGCGCATATTCTTTGGTGGTTAAACGAATATTTTTACCACCTCGGGTGACCTGGCGGCTCATAGGGTCAAGTTCTAAATCCGCCATACTTAGAACGGGGGTTTTACTGTCTGATGTGCGACGGAGCAAGGCGCGAACACGAGCCAACAACTCTTGGAATGAGAAAGGCTTTGCCATGTAGTCGTCAGCACCAGCATCCAGTCCGCGCACTTTATCCTCCACACTATCTCTGGCTGTCAACATTAAAACAGGTGTATTGACACCGCGCTCACGAATCTCACGGCACACTTGGATGCCATTTTTCTTAGGCAGCATTAAATCAAGAATAATTAGATCGTAGTCATTGACTTCGGCAAGAAAGCCACCGTCTTCACCATCATGAGACAAATCAACAGCATGACCTTCTTCCTTGAGCCCTTTTTGTAAAACTTCGGCAACTTGTACTTCATCTTCAACAATTAATATTTTCATAGACGCAATGTAAATGTTCTTTACTGGGCTGACAACTGTTCGCTGCATTGGGCTTGTCAAGGTGAAGCGCACAATAGGTGAGTAAGGTGTGTCAAAAAGGTTAATGATGGTTGACAAGATTATTAAAGTGGTTGATATTGGCGCATAGTGGGTAAAAGTGGGTTTATTGCCCTTGGCAGGCAAAGCTTTTGAGGAAGGAGATCGCGGACTTTCATGTTTACAGGTGAATATACCAATAATATGGATGAAAAAGGGCGGATTAATATCCCCGCGCCTTTCCGTGACATACTGCAAAAATCATACAGTGAGCCCACAATTGTTATTGCGCGAGACCCGCAAACCACATGTCTTAGAGCTTACCCACAGCGAGAGTGGCAGCGTTTGCTTGCCAAAATAGGGGCAAGACCAAGCAATGATCGAGTGGTTCAGGCGTTTAAGCGGGCGGTGATTAGTTCAGCTCAGGAATATGCTCCAGACAAGCAAGGTCGAGTATTGATTCCACAAAACCTGCGCTCCTATGCGGGTATTAGTAAGGCGGCTGTATTTGCGGGCACGGTGGATACTTTTGAAATCTGGGATGCTGTAGCATGGGATCAGCAACTTGCTTCTGCGCTTTCACTGCTGCAAAACCAGGATCTGGATTTCTGATGAATGCTCGGGCGCATCTTCCTGTATTGGCTGCCCCCTACATTGAAGCGTTGTGCACCGACCCTGAAGGATACTATGTTGATGCAACCTTTGGTCGAGGCGGGCATACCCGTTTATTACTTAAGCAGCTTTCTAGGCACGCTAAAGTGTTGGGTTTGGATCGTGATCCACAAGCTATTGAGGCAGGTCGGGCGTTAATGTCAGAAGATAAGCGTTTTACAATTGCGCACACAGATTTTGCAGGTATAACGCAAGCGGTTGAGCATCAAGGGTGGAGCAGTGTTTCAGGCATTGGTTTTGATTTGGGTGTGTCGTCTCCGCAACTTGATCAAGCTGAGCGAGGGTTTTCGTTCATGCAAGATGGGCCTTTGGATATGCGCATGGACAATACATCAGGTGAACCTCTTGTTGACAAGCTTGCGAAAGTATCTGAATCCGAGTTAAGTCGTATCATTCGTGAATACGGTGGTGAGAAGTTTGCAGGGCGTATCGCGAGGGGTGTTTTGCAAGCTTTGCGCGATGGTCAAATGAAAACCACTAAAGATCTTGAGCATGTCTGCTTTCACGCGACACCCAAAAAAATGCGTTATCGGGGGGCGCATCCTGCCACACGCACATTTCAAGCTTTGCGCATTTGGGTGAATGATGAAATGTCTCAAATTGACTGCGCCGTTTGCGCATCCATGAAGCTGCTTAAGGCAGGTGGTCGGCTGGCAATTATATCGTTCCATTCGGGGGAAGATCGAAGAATTCGAGATTTGATTGAAAAGCAAGTGCATGGCTGCACTTGTCCGAGAACATTTCCCTTGTGTGTCTGTGGTTTTAAGCCCACTATGAAGTGGGTGCAAAAGAAGCCTATTCGTGCCAGTGCAGAAGAAATAGGGCAAAATCCACGCAGTCGTTCGGCCATGCTGCGCGTGGCTGAAAAGCTGGGTGAAACATGATCAGTCGCATGGTTATCTTTGTTTTTGTCGTACATATTGGCTTGTTGGCTGGCGCCAAGGTGTGGTTGTCTTATTTGCGGGTAGATACAGAGCAGCAGGTTGCCACACTTAAAAAGGAAAAAGCATCGTTGGTACAGGATGTGCAAACACTTAAGCTTGAGGTAGCTAGTATGACGCGCCCCGATACCTTGCGCCGTTTGGCTAGGGAGATGGGTATGGCAGCGCCCACAGCCATGCAGGTAGTCAAACCATGATGAGTCGCGAGCAAATTGCAGAAATGCGTCGTCTGGAAGCCGTGGCAGGCTTGGTATTGTTTGGGCTTTTTCTGATGGTGGTGCGTGCTGTTGATTTGCAAGTGATGCAGAGCGAAAAGCTTTCCGCAGATGCGGACAAGCAGCGGATTCGTCAGTTTGAAGTGGCAGCACCGCGAGGAAAGATTCTTGATCGCAGTCGGCGAGTGCTGTCTGAAAGCGTTGAAGTGCCGTCGATTGCAGGTATTGGCGCAGACATGCAAGAGAGCGAATTGCCCGCTTTGGCACAAGCATTAGAAATACCCTTGGCAACATTAAAAAAACGCATAGGAAAGCGACAAGGTTTTATCTGGTTGGCACGGCAGGTTACACCAAGGGTTGCGCAACAAGTGCAAGCCTTGAACCTTGCTGGGGTACGGATAGAAAATGATTGGCGCAGATACCATCCTTATGGTCCAGAAACAGGTCATTTGCTTGGTTTCGTTGGGGTTGACCACCAAGGCTTGGAAGGGTTGGAGCTTGCGTTTAATCACAGGCTTGGTGGAGAAGCAGGAAAATTGCAATTGATCAAAGCCGCTAACGGTGTCCAGCTACCAGGCAGTGCCTGGATCAAGCAGCCCAAGCCAGGTCAAGATTTGATGCTTAACCTTGATGTTGGTGTACAAAGTATTGCTTATGCAGCGCTTGCCAATGGTATTAAGAAAGCGGGAGCTAAGGGTGGCTCTGTTGTGGTGATGAATCCACATACGGGTGAAGTTTTAGCAATGACAAGTTGGCCAGGTTTTAACCCCAACGCATTTGCCAAATATCGCCCGCAAGACTGGCGTAACCGTGTGGTTACAGATGTGTTTGAGCCAGGCTCAGTGATGAAGCCATTTACGGTTGCTGCAGCCCTTTCAACAGGACGCTGGACAAAAGACTCCTTGATTTATTGTGAGAACGGGAAGTTTGTAGTCGCAGACAAAACCATTAAGGACGATCACCCTGAAGGCTGGATTGATGTAAGAAAACTTCTGGTTGTATCCAGCAATATCGGATCTGCCAAGCTGGCACTCGATGTGGGTAAGGAAGATTTATATGGTATATTAAAAGATGTTGGTTTTCATCGTAAAACAGGTATTGGTCTAGGTGGTGAGTCGCCTGGTTTGTTGCCCAGTATGGAAGCTTGGGGACCTGTGGAAACAGCAAATATAGCTTTTGGTCAAGGTATTGCGGTGACCCCAATTCAGCTTGCGGCCGCATTTTCAGTATTTGCCAACGGTGGCATATATTATCCGCCACAATTGGTGAAAGAAGAGGTTGCCAAGCCGGGGCACAGGGTGCTCTCAGAGCAGGTAGCCAATGATGTTTTATCCATGTTGGCAGATGCGACCAAGGAAGGAGGAACTGGTATGCGTGCTGTGCCGCAAGGTTATCGTGTTGCGGGCAAAACAGGAACAGCGCAAAAACCAGACAAACATGGTGGCTACTCCAAAGATAAATTTACAGCAGTGTTTGCAGGTATTGTGCCTGTAGAAAACCCGGAACTGGTGATTGTCGTGGTGGTAGATGAGCCACAAACAAGTATCTATGGTGGTACAGTTGCCGCACCCATCTTCAAACAAATTGCCGCCACAACCTTGCCCATGCTGGGGGTTGCGCCCAGTGACACCTTGGTTGAAGCAAGCGATTGGCAAATGCAGCAAGTAAGCGTGAGCTCTCCAAATGCTTCCACAATGCATTCATTGTATGGCTTGTCTTTGCGTGAAGTACGCCGCTTTGCGTTAACATCAGGGCTTAAGCTGCAAGTGTATGGCCATGGTTGGGTTAGCCGTACTGAGCCTATACACCTGCAAGGCTTGCAGGCGGGTGATACTTTGGAGGTTTGGCTCAGTGAGTGAATGGGATATTCAGGTACAAGCCAAACCCCTCTCTGATTTGATGCTGGGCTTAGGCGTGTACTCACAGGACACCATGATTTACCACCTTTGTGATGACACACGAAAGCTTCGATTTGGGGATGCTTTTCTTTGTTTGCCGCGTGTTGTGAACAAGGAGCGTATGATTCAGAGTGCTATTGATCAAGGCGCAAATGCGGTGATTGTAGTGGGTGAGTTGCATGACAAGCTGGGTGTGCCGAGCGCGTGTTTACCTGATATGGATGCGGCTGGCTTGATGTTGCGCCGCTGGTTTGAGACGGAGCAAACCAGCGTTCAATGTGTGGGTATTACAGGCACAGATGGTAAAACAAGCACAGCATGGATGTTGCGAGAAGTGCTTGAGAAGCATTTGGCAGCAGCATGGTCGGTAGGCACACTAGGCTGGATGCGCAATAAGGAAAATACCATTGATTTGGGCAATACCACACCATCCCTGTTGCGCAACCATGGCTTGTTGGCATTGGCAGAGCAACACGGTGTGCGTGCGTTGGTGTTTGAAGTTTCATCTCATGGTATTGCACAAGCGCGTATCGCAGGCTTGCCATTTGTCGCGGCAGTATGGACAACGATAGGCCATGATCATTTGGAAGATCATGGCAGTTATGAAAATTATCTGAGTATGAAGCATGGTTTTATACAATCAGTGGCACAAGCGGGTGGCGTTGTTGTTGCCAATGCCGATTATGCAGATATCACCCAGTCTTTAAGTGCAATACAGGATGATGTGTTGTGGTATGGCACAAGAGGTGGTGTGGGGCTGCAATGGTCGGTTACGGATGTTGGTGTGCAACTGCGAGATAAGATGCAAACCATTGGGCTACAGCATGTGCCACGCGCAGACTTCCATGCTGAAAACTTGGCAGCTGTTGCATTGGTGATGCAAGCAAGTTTTGGGGTACCTCTGGATAGGTTTGCCTGCCTTGCTGGGCATATGTCTACGCCACGAGGCCGCCTGGAGCCAGTGTCTGATCAGGTTTATATTGATTACGCGCACACCGCTGAAGGCTTGCAGCGATGTTTGTTAAGTGCACGAAAGCTTACTCAGGATAAATTGCTGCTGGTGTTTGGCTGCGGAGGCAACCGTGACAAAAGTAAACGCCCAGAAATGGGCGCAGTGGCAGAGAAGCTTGCAGATGAGTGTTGGCTAACATCGGATAACCCGAGGGATGAGCAACAAAAGGATATTGTGGCCGATGTGCTGGCAGGGATGAAGCGCCCTGAGAAAATACATGTGGTTGAAGATAGATCGCAAGCCATTCATCAAGCTGTAGCCGCATTGCTGCCGCAAGATGTGTTGGTGATAGCAGGTAAGGGGCATGAGCCTTACATGGAGGTTCAAGGTCAGCGTATACCTTGGAGTGATCAGGAGGAAGTATGCAAGGCTTTGGCAATACGGGAGGCGCAAGCATGCGTTTAACTGGTCAGGAGTTAATGTTGGCATCCCAGGGTGAGTGGATTAACGATGGTTTGCCGGAAGTGATTGAGGGTATTGGCACAGATACCCGCCAGTTTACGACAGGTCATGCCTTTCTTGCTTTGCGAGGTCCTTATTTTGATGGTCATGCCTATGCGCATCAAGTGGTAGATAGGGCGGCAGCATTGATAGGGGATCAACAAGGCGTAAAAGCATGGCAAAGCTTGCCAACACCGCAACTGAGGGTGCAAGACACATTGCGGTCTTTGGGTGATATTGCCAGCTTTTATCGTAGCCGTTTAAGCCACACCAAAGTTGTTGCCATTACAGGTTCATACGGGAAAACAACAGTACGCTCCATGCTTGAGCATGTGTTGCGTGGCTTGGGTCTGGAAGTCGCTGCTACAATACAAAACTTGAACAATCTAATTGGTGTGCCACAAACATTATTGGCAACCAAGATGAGTGCAGATGTTGCCTTGATTGAATGCGGTATCAGTGAGCCTGGTGAGATGCTGCGCTTGTCTGAAATTGTGCAACCCGATATAGCGATTATCACAGGTTTAAGTCAGGCCCATGCGGAAGGTTTGGGTGGCTTTGAAGGTGTGGTACGCGAAAAGTCACAATTGCTCACACACTTGACACACTGTGGCTGGGGTATGTTGGGCGCTGGTGTTGCAGGTCAATTTGAAGCTATTGGTTTTACACCAGCACAGATGGTACGCAGCATGGATGATAAAGATGCAGTAGCCTGGTATTTGAAGGGTCGATGTTTGACGCTGGCATACCAAGAGGAGACGGCAAACCTTGAGTTATGCTTGCCAGCCAAACATTGGGCAGAGGATATGGCGCTTACTGCAACTGTTACCTTTGGCTTGTTGAAAGACCTGGGTCAAACATTTTCGTTGCATGAGATTGCCAGCATCTTGCAATCATGGCAGCCTGTAGAGGGGCGCATGAGCGTGATACCATTGCCAGCATTTACCTTGATTGATGATGCTTATAATGCCAACCCAACATCCATGCAGGCAGCACTGGATACCTTGGCGGCATTGGAGGGTTATCGCATTGCCATGATTGGTGATATGCTGGAGTTGGGTGATGATGCGCAAGCCTTGCATCATGCGCTTAACCTGCATGATATTGATGAAGTCATCACAGTTGGGCGATTAAGCCAAGGTGTGCAAGCCAAATATCCCGAAAAGAATATACGCGCATTTCATGATGTTGAAGCATTATTGCTGTGGCTTCAGGCAGAGCAGTTTCCTCGCCGGGGCAGCACAGTATTACTCAAGGCGTCACATGGTACAGGATTATATCGTGCTGCCGAAGTTTTGAAGCAACGAGGTCAGCATGCTGTATAATGTATTGTATCCACTGGCAGATCAGTATTCGTTTCTGAATATTTTTCAGTATATCACTTTTCGGGCGGCGTATGCTTTGATTACAGCATTGGTGCTAAGTTGGTTGTTTGGGCCTTTGTTCATTCGTTGGCTACAAACAAGTCAAGGTAAAGGTCAACCCATTCGTCTGGATGGTCCTGAAAGTCACTTTTCCAAGAAAGGAACACCAACCATGGGTGGGCTGCTTATTTTATCGACCCTAACTTTAACCACGCTGCTTTGGGCAGATTTAAGCAATATGTTTATTTGGTTGGCACTGATGGTAACGCTTGGTTATGGCTTGATTGGCTGGTTAGATGACTACCTTAAAATCAAATATCAAAACTCAAAAGGTTTAGCTGGGCGCTGGAAGCTTGTATTGCAGCTTCTTTTTGCGGGGATTGCAGCTGTTGCACTGATGAATATGACAGCGCCTGTTGTGGATATTCCCATTATTAATTATCAGTGGGATATGGGGTATGGGTATATTTTGTTTGTGATATTTGTATTGATAGGCACTTCCAATGCCGTAAATCTCACCGATGGTCTGGATGGTTTGGCTGTTGCGCCAACTTTTATGGTGGCGGCAGCATTGGGTGTGGTGGTGTATGTGGCGGGGCATGTTGGCTTTTCCGAATACTTGCTGATTCCCTATGTTCCGGGGGCAGGTGAGCTGGCGATTTTTTGTGGCGCGCTTGTTGGCTCCTGTTTGGGTTTTTTATGGTTTAATACATACCCTGCTCAAGTATTTATGGGTGATGTGGGTGCGCTTGCGTTGGGTGGGGCACTTGGCTTTGTGGCATGTGCTGTACATCAGCAGTTGTTGTTGGCGATTGCTGGTGGGTTGTTTGTGCTTGAAGCAGTGTCAGTAATGTTACAGGTGGCATCCTTTAAGCTTACAGGCAAACGCGTGTTCCGCATGGCTCCGATTCATCACCATTATGAATTAAAAGGATGGGCAGAGCCTAAAATTATTGTCCGTTTCTGGATTGTTACACTTATTCTTGCCTTGGTGGCGCTGTCCACCTTGAAGCTGCGCTGATGCGTCATACACACGCACCTAAAGTCGCCGTGGTTGGCATGGGCAAGACAGGTTTATCTGTGTTGCGTCATTTGCGCCGCGCGCATATTCAATGCGAATGTTTTGATGAAGCAACCGTGCAGTTACCCGAAGATCTGCAAGGTGTGCCATTGCACACAGGACCATTGCCCATGGATGGTACATTTCTTCAGTTTGATAAAGTGATTGTTAGCCCAGGTGTTGATTGGCGGCACCCCGCATTGGTTGAAGCACGCAAGTGTGGCGTGGATGTGCATGGTGATCTGGATGAGTTTTTGGCGAATTATTCAGGAAATTTGATTGCTGTTACAGGCACCAATGGCAAGACTACGGTCACACAAATGATAGTCTTGCTTTTGGAAACATTGCCTGGTGGTTGCGATGCTGGAGGCAATATTGGAGTGCCAATGTTGGATTTGTTGGCGGACAGGAAACCCAAGCGGGTTGCTCTGGAGTTATCCAGTTTTCAGCTTGAGCGAGCGAAATATGTACACCCACACTATGCTGTATTGCTTAATGTGCAGCCTGATCATGAAGATATGCACGAGTCTATGGAGGCTTATCGCGCGGCGAAGGTTAGTATATTCAGTCAAATGGTAAAAGGTGATACAGCTATATTGCCCGCTGATGACGAGTGGCAAGCGCTTGTGGACGCGTTGATACAACGCGGTGTGCAAGTCAAACGCTTTGGTACAGTTGCCGCGCAAGATACAAATGCGGTTGCAGGTGTGTTGTGTACAAAAGATGGGGATAAGGTGTTTTGGCAGCACGGTGATGTGCGTAAAACGATACCTGTATCTTCATTGATGGTGCGCGGTCGGCATCAGCAGCAAAACATAGCAGTTGCAGCACAGGTGGCTGCGGACTTTGGCGTATCGGCAGCGGTTATTGAGGAAGCATTGATGAGCTTTCAAGGCTTGGAGCATCGTTTGGAGTTTGTTGGGCGGATTGCAGGAAGAGATTGGTACAATGACTCTAAAGCCACCAACCCTGACGCAGCCATAGCTGCTTTGCGCTCATTTGATGAAGTGGTGTGGATTTGTGGCGGGTTGCGTAAAGATTTGGCATTGGATGGTTTGATAGATGTTGCCAAAACACATGTACGCTTTGCCTGTGTGATTGGTGAAGATACCAAGGCTTATGAAGCGATGTTAACGCAAGCAGGCGTGCCGTTTAAAGTTTCAAAAACGATGAAGGAAGCAGTCGTTCACGCCAAAGAACGAGGTGATTGCCCTGTGCTTTTATCGCCTGCTGCTGCCAGCCAAGACCAATACCCACATTATGCGGAACGGGGCGCGGATTTCATCCAAGCCATTCGCAAGCTGGGAGGCGCAGATGACTAAATATGCGCGCAACCCTATGGATGTATGGATGCTAATGAGTATTTTGGCATTGTTATTGTTCAGTGTGATTATGGTGGGGTCAGCAAGTTTGGAAGTTGCTGATGTGCGCTATGGCTCACCGTGGCATATTTTATTGCGTTGGTGTTGTTATATTCCTGTAGGCCTACTGGTGATGTGGGCGGTGTCCAATGTGCATCCATCATGGTGGCAAGCCATGGCAATACCGCTACTCTTGATAGGCTTTGTATTTTTAATTGTGGTTTTGGTCATTGGCTCCAACATCAATGGCGCAACCCGTTGGCTCTCATTGTTTGGTATGACCATTCAACCCATTGAACTGATTAAACCCTTCTTTGTGTTGTATCTGGCATACTACCTCGCCAACTTTCAAGAGCGGTTACCATCGTTTGTGCATGGTTTGATGCCCATGTTGTTGATGTTATTTTTTATGGTGGGTTTGCTGTTGGCGCAGCCCGACTTTGGTAACGCGGCACTGCTCATGGGCATGAGCTTTTGTTTGTGGTTTGTTGGTGGCGTGCCGCTTCGTCATTTGATGGGTTTGTTTGTTGCAGCGATTCCTGTGGTCACTGTGATTGTGCTTGCAGCCCCATATCGGGTAGCCCGTCTTACCTCATTTATCGACCCTTGGGCAGACAGGTTTGGTGTGGGTTATCAGCTTGTGCAATCGCAAATTGCTTTTGGTGTGGGAGGTGTTACGGGTGCGGGGCTTGGGCAAGGTGTGCAAAAATTGTTTTACCTGCCAGAGAGCTTCACAGATTTTATATCCGCCGTGATTGGTGAGGAGCTGGGTCTTATCGGTATTCTATCATTGATTGCGGTGTTTAGCGTGTTAATCATTCGCGGCTTTATCATTGCCAAACGCGCAGGCACGACATTTACACGCTTATTGGTTTTGGGTTGTACATTATTGCTTGCTGCCGCATTCATCATCAATTTTGGCGCGGCCATGGGCATCTTCCCAACCAAAGGTATGCCTATGCCATTTATATCTTATGGTGGTAGCGCATTGATTGGCAGTTGTATGTTGGCAGGGCTGATTTTTTCTGTGCAGCGGCACCTTGGCGCAAAAACTGTGAACAAACGAGCTAATCGGAAAACACGCGCATCCTTTCAAGAGGTGTCGGTATGAGTAAGTTGCTCTGTATTGCAGGTGGTGGCACAGGTGGACATGTGATGCCTGCGCTTGCGCTTGCTGATGTGGTGCGGGATCACATGGGTGATGTGGATGTCAACTTCATCGGTGCAACATGTGGGTTGGAGGCAACATTATTACCTGAGCGCGGTGAAGATGTGTTGTTATTGGATATGCACGCAGTGCAAGGTGTTGGTTTAGGGCAGAAAATCAAAGTCATCCTTTGGGAGTTGCCCAAATCGGTGATGCAAATTTGCCGAGTGTGGAAAACCAGCAAGCCCGATGTTTTGGTGGGTGTGGGCGGTTATGCCAGTGTGGCTGGGGTGGTGGCGGCATTGTTGTCGCGTGTGCCTGTGGTGCTTTATGAACAAAATGCTATTCCAGGTTTGGTAAATCGTGTGTTGTACCGTTTTTGCAAAAACATGATGTTGGGCTTTGCGTCTGCAAAGCACTATTTGCGCCATGGCATGAAAAAAGCCGTGGTGACGGGCAATGTGATTCGTCAAGATGTTCTGGGTGTGCAATACCAAGTACACGAACCACCATGTTTATTGATTGTGGGGGGGTCTCAAGGTGCGATGTTCCTCAATGAAACGGTACCTTTGGCATGCAAAAATATTGCCAAACAAGGCAAATCATTCCGAGTGATTCATTTGGTTGGCGCAGGCGAAGGTCGGGTTGAAGCAGTACAATCCATGTATGCTTCAGCAGGTATTGAAGCTGATGTACGAGCTTATACTAGTGATATGGCGAGTATGCTTCATCAAGCCAGCCTGATGATTGCCAGAGCAGGGGCTATGACAGTATGTGAAGCCGCAGCGGTTGGTATGCCAAGTTTGTTTGTGCCATTGCCGTGGGCGGCAGACAATCATCAATATCACAATGCGTTGAGTATGCAAGAAGCGGGAGCTGCGGTGATTATCAAGCAAGAAACATGTGATGTGGCACGCTTAAGCCATGAAATAAGCACGCATTTATTTGATCCCACATGTTTGGAACATATGAGCAAGGCGGGTCAAAGCGTATCGATTCGTGATGCGGATAAGCGGCAAGTCAATGTTTTGAAACCATGGTTGGTGGTAGGTGCATGAAAACACGGGTGCAATGTATTCACTTCACAGGCATTGGTGGCATTGGCATGAGCGGTATTGCTGAGGTGCTATTTAACCAGGGCTTTAAGGTGCAAGGCTCAGATATTGCCGAAAGTCCGAATGTGCAACGCTTAAGAGATATTGGTATCAAGGTCATGGTTGGTCATGCGGCTAAAAACCTTGGTGATGCACAAGTGGTGGTCGTAACATCAGCTGTGGATAAGTCTAACCCTGAAATCATTGAGGCGGAAAAGCGCGGGATTCCTGTGATTCCTCGCGCTGAAATGTTGGCGGAATTGATGCGCATGAAGCAGGGTATTGCCGTTGCAGGCAGTCATGGTAAAACCACGATTACATCCATGATTGCCCATGTCATGGAAGCGGCAGGGTTGGATCCTACTTATGTGATTGGTGGGCGCTTGATGTCATCAAGCCATAATGCGCGTTTGGGTGAATCCAGTTGGTTGGTCGCCGAAGCCGATGAAAGTGATGGTTCATTTTTACGATTATCACCAGTGATTTCTGTTGTAAGTAATATTGATCCTGAGCATCTGGACCACTACGGTGATTTTGAAGCATTGATTACAGCATTCAAGCAGTTTGTAAACTTGACACCATTTTATGGGCGGGTGGTGTTGCATCACGAGCATCCTAATGTGGCATTGCTGCGTGATGGTTTGCATCGCCCTGTTACCACTTACGGCACCAGCCCACAAGCTGATTTATATTTGAAAACAGTCCATGTGGATGGTTACAAGCAACACTTGACCATTGGTTTCGCGGATGGCGGCACGCAAACTATGACTGTACCAATGCCTGGTTTGCACAATGCGGAAAATGCACTGGCAGCCATTGCTGTATTACAGGATCTGGATATTGATTTTGATGTGATTCGCCAAGGCTTTGCCAGCTTTGAAGGGATTCAGCGGCGTTTCCATTGCTTCAAGGCTGGTTCAGGTGTGTTGGTGGATGATTATGCGCACCACCCCAAAGAGATTCTGGCAACACTTCAAGCGGCAGCATCATGTTGGGCGGATAAAGTAATTTCTGTGCTGTTCCAACCTCATCGCTTTAGCCGTACCCAAGATTTGTATGATGAATTTCTGGGTGCGTATGATGTGGCACAAAAAGTACGCTTGCTTCCCATTTATGCTGCCAGCGAAACACCCATTCAGGGTGTGAGCTCAGCATGGCTTGCCGAAGGTATGCGCAAACGAGGGCACAGGGATGTTGGCGTGATTGAAGATATGGATGCAGCTAAAGCCTGGGTATTATCGGAGCTGGAAGCAGGGCACATTGTTTTGGTGATGGGGGCAGGGTCGATAGGAAGCTTTGTTAAAGCGATTCGCCAGCAGTTGGGAGGTAAGTTATGATGTGTTGCTCCCATCTGGCTGCGCTGGGCTTGCTTGCGCAACATGAGCCGCTGGCTCCACATACGACTTTAGGCATAGGCGGGTGTGCCACATGGTGGTTCCGCCCTGAGCATGAACATGCTTTGCTACAAGCTATGCCCATGATAACGAAAGATATGTATATCTTTCCGATAGGTCGGGGATCAAATGTGTTGATTGCAGACAGTGGTATTGATGGTTTGGTTCTGGACTTGAGTGACCTGAACACTTTGGAAGTATCTGGTAACACATTGTTTGCAGGTGCAGGGGTGCGCATGGGGAAAATAGCGCAACTTGCCGCAAACTCGGGACTGAGTGGTCTGGAGTTTATGGCAACGGTACCTGGTGATTTGGGTGGTGGTGTTGCGATGAATGCGGGCGCATTTGGGCAGCAGGTTTCAGATGTGTTACAGTCGGTGACCGTGCTTTACCGTGATGGGCAGGTGCAAAACCTATCCCGCAGAGATTTGGATATGCGCTATCGCTATACGGCGTTGCCACAAGGAGCATTGATTTTATCGGCAACATTTGAATTAAGTCATGCAGATGCGGCAAGTGTTAAGCAAACCATGCGATCTATGCGCCTCAAACGCAGTGAAACGCAGCCACTTTCCCTTCCCAATTGTGGTTCAGTATTCAAAAACCCAGAGGGTGACTTTGCCGCACGATTGATTGAAAGTGTTGGCTTAAAAGGCAAGCAAATTGGCAATGCCAGCATATCGGACAAACATGCCAACTTTATTGTCAATCAAGGTGACGCAAGTTGTGAAGATGTGTTGCGTTTGATTCGTTTGGCAACATCGGAAGTCAAGAAAGCGACAGGCATTGCTTTGGAGCTTGAGGTTAAACTTGTGGGATGTTCATTATGACGGATACGAACATGCTTCAGGGCAAAAAGATTGCAGTGTTCATGGGTGGCGCATCAGCAGAACGAGAGATTTCATTGCGCTCAGGTCGTGCTGTATTGACGGCTTTGCAAGATCAAGGTCTGGATGCTATTGGTCTGGTTTTATCTAAAAATACACAAGCATGGGTATCACAAATTCAAGGTGTACAAGCGGATGTTGCCTTTATCGCACTACATGGAACCTATGGTGAAGATGGTTGTATTCAAGGTTTGCTGGATATTATGCAACTGCCTTATACAGGTTCAGGCGTTGCTGCTTCAGCATTATGCATGGACAAAAAGCTAACCAAATGCGTATTGAATGACGCGGGTATTGGTGTGCCTGAAGATGTTGCTTTGAAGGATGGAAAACCACTGCGCTATCCCGTGTTTGTAAAACCAAGGGCAGAAGGCTCAAGTGTGGGCTTGCACTATATTGAAGATGAAGAAGCTTGGGGTGCTCTTCATATAGACAATCTTGACCATTGGTTGGTTGAAAGCTGTGTGTATGGTATTGAAGTGGCAGTATCGGTGATGGGTGGTCACGCCTTGCCGCCTGTGGAGGTTGCACCCAAATCAGGTATGTACGATTTTGCGTCCAAATATACAGCAGGAGCAACAGACTACTATTGTCCAGCTCGCCTATCTGGTGATCAGATTCAACAATGCAAGAAGGTTGCTGAAAAAGCAGTGTGGGCAACAGCTTGTACTGGCGCACCTCGGGTAGATTTGATTGTGCCTGAGGTTGGCGCACCTGTGGTTTTGGAAATCAATACCATTCCTGGTATGACAGCGACAAGCTTGCTGCCCAAAGCAGCTGCAGAAATTAATATCAGCTTTCCAGAGCTGTGCCGAAACATTGTGGCCGATGCCCTGTTGCGAGGAGGGCAATCATGAGGCTGCCTTTTCCAAGAAAAAAAGTGACAGACAATGTTCGGCGTGTAAAAAAAGGAGTAAAGCCTGCGTGCCAACCTGTCGCATGGCTACAACCCTTGTTGCGGGGGCTAGTGGTGGGTATAGCAGTTGTGACTGCTGGGGCTGGTGTATGGAAGCTTAATCAAACACTATCTATTTCATATTGGAATATTGATGCGGACACACACTTAAAAACACAAATTGAAGCATATTTATTGAAGAAAAAGGGGGCATCTTTTTGGCAAACACGAGCTTCGCTCGTGCATGATGAGTTGGTGGCACAAGTCCCCGATATTCAATACATCAAAGTTAGCCGTATTTTGCCTGATGGTTTGTTGATTCAAGCCCAGGCAAGAACGCCTATGGCACTATGGAAAGATGAGCAAGTTGGGCAAGTTATGCTGGTTGATGAATATGGTGTGCCCTATCGTGCTTTACAACGCGGTGAAACCTTGGATTTGCCTTTTCTTCGTGTTGCGAAGGGCAAGATCGAAGCAGGCATACAAGTCTTGTTGACCTTAAATAAGTATGATGTGCGCAGACTACTCCGCTTAAGTGAAGTCATTGCAAGTGAGCAAGGCTGGCGCTTGAACTTTGCTAAAGGTGAGCAATGGCAGATAAAGGCAAGCAATATGGATATTCAGGTCACACAAATTATCAATATTTTAGATATGCCTAGGTGGTCGAAGGGGCACTGGCGTATTGATGCAAGAATGTCCGAGCGCTGGTTTATTCGCCCGGCTAGGCAGGAGGTCATATAATGGCTAGAGACAATCAAATTATTGTAGGCTTGGATATAGGGACAAGCAAAATAGCCTGTATTGTTGCCGAGGCAGCCGAAGATGGGCGTATTGATATTGTAGGTATTGGCACACATCCATCCAAAGGGTTGCGCCGGGGCGTGGTGGTTAATATTGAAAGCACAGTAGAGTCTATTCGACTTGCCATTGAAGAAGCAGAGCTGATGGCAGATGTGGATATTAAAAAAGTCTTTGTTGGCATTGCAGGTTCACATATTCGAGGCTACAACAGCCATGGTGTGGTGGCGACCAAGAGTGGTGAGGTTACTGATGAAGATGTCGCTCGGGTTGTTGAAGCTGCCAAAGCCATGAATATCCCAGCAGATCAACAGATTCTGCATGTGCTTCCTCAGGAGTATATCATTGATAGGCAAGGTGGTATTCGGGAGCCTGTAGGCATGAGTGGTGTGCGTTTGGAAACACGGGTTCATGTGGTTACAGGTGCTGTATCTTCTGCACAAAACATTATCAAATGCTGCAACCGTTGTGACTTGGATGTATCGGACATGGTGTTGGAACAAATTGCCTCCAGTGAAGCTGTGCTTAGTCAAGATGAAAAAGATATTGGCGTGTTGTTGGTGGATATTGGAGGGGGAACAACAGATATTGCGATATTCATTGATGGTGCAATTCGCCATACGGCAGTATTACCCGTAGGTGGCGATCATTTGACCAACGACTTGGTGGCAGGGTTGCGTACTTCAGCTAGGGAAGCCGATATTTTGAAGAAAAAATATGGCTCATGTATGACATCCTTGATTTCCCCAGAGGAGACTGTGGAGGTGCCACGGGTAGGGGGCAGGCCACCGCAGTCCATGCCGCGGCAAGTGATGGCACAGCTTTTGGAGCCTCGTATGCAAGAACTGTTTGAGTTGGTACGAGAAGAGCTGGAGCGCTCTGGATATAAAGAGCTGGTTGCTGCGGGTGTAGTGCTGACAGGCGGGAGCAGTTTGCTGGAGGGTACACAGGAACTTGCCGATGAAATTTTTGAGATGCCTGTGCGCATTGGTCGCCCTCAAAATATTGGAGGTCTGGTAGATGTGGTGAATAGCCCGATTTATGCGACGGGTGTTGGTTTGATTCAATATGGATACAAATACCGCGCTGAGTTGCAGCATCATTATGGTGAAGACTTGCGAAGTGGTGGGGGCATTTTGAGTCGAATTAAACGGTGGTTTGGAGGGTAGGGCATGCGGCGACGACGAATATACAATAATCTCTGAATGAACTTGGATAAAATTATTAGAAAGAAGTACAAAAAAGAAGGGGAAACAAAAATGGGACTTAAATTTACATTAGATGATACAGAAAAACAGGTTGCGAATATCAAAGTGATTGGTGTTGGTGGTGGTGGCGGCAATGCCTTAAACAATATGATTGAGCAAAATCTGACAGGTGTGGACTTTATTGCTGCCAACACTGATGCGCAGGTGCTCGCCAAGAGTCTAGCAGAGACTCGTTTGCAGTTGGGTTCACATAGCACCAAAGGTCTGGGTGCGGGGGGCAAGCCTGAAATTGGCCGTGAAGCAGCGGAATCAGATCGTGCGCATATCAAAGAGCTGTTAACAGAGACTGAGATGGTATTTATCACCGCAGGTATGGGCGGAGGCACGGGCACTGGAGCAGCACCTGTGATTGCGGAGGTTGCCAAAGAGATGGGCATTTTAACCGTTGGCGTGGTAACCAAGCCATTTATGTTTGAAGGCAAACGCAGGATGCGCCTGGCTGAAGAAGGTATTGAAGTATTGACCCAAGCTGTGGACACATTGATTACCATTCCAAATCAAAAGCTGATTGGTCTGGCGGGTAAAAATACCACCATGAAAGATACTTTCCGTATGGCAGATGATATTTTGTTTCAAGCTGTGCGAGGTATTTCTGATATGATCACCAAAGAAGGCTATATTAATGTGGATTTTGCTGATGTCACTGCTGTGATGACTGAAAATCAAGGGTTGTCCATGATGGGCATGGGGGCTGCTTCGGGTGAGGGTAGAGCGTGTGAAGCGGCAGAAGCTGCCATTACTTCACCATTGCTTGAAGAAGTAGATATTCATGGTGCGAAAGGCTTGTTGGTGAATGTCACGGCAACTTCAGATTCACTATCGATGGCTGAGTATGATGAAGTCATGAATATTATTTATAATATGGTGGACGAGGATGCCAATGTGAATTGTGGGCTTGTTTTTGATGAAGATGCGGGGGATGAGTTGCGAGTGACCGTGGTGGCAACAGGTTTGCAAAAACAAACAACACCCCAGATTGCAAGTGTAACACCCATGCGTACACCACAAATCCCACCGTTGGATAAAGTTCCGATGCCAGGTTATTCCACAGGGACCAACCAGGCACAGCCGCAAGCTTCGGCCGAGGCATCGTTATATGATGACAGGTTAGATGTGCCAACATGGATTCGTCAGCAGGCAGACTAGATATGCGGGTAGTACGCGTTGTGAGATAAGGGAAAGGATCTTGAATCATCCATATCCTCTTCTTAAAATTCGCTTATGATTAAAGCTGAACTTCTTGGTCGCCAATATGGAAATATATATGCCGTCAAAGGCTTAAGCTTTGAAGTTAAACGCGGTGAAGTGATGGGGCTGCTTGGCCCCAACGGTGCTGGTAAATCGACCACCATGAAAATGCTCACCTGCTTTCTACCCCCTTCTTCGGGCGAGGCATGGATTGGTGGTTTAAGCTTGACAGATTCAATGAAGGTGCGGCGTTTGGTGGGTTATTTACCTGAACATGCGCCATCCTATCATGACTTGGATGTGGAAGCTTACCTGCAATTTGTTGGTAAAATACATGGTGTCCCGCAAGGCACACGGCAAGATAAAATCAAAGAAATGGTAGCAGTTTGTGGTTTGGAAGCGGTTGTGTTTCGCCGTATTGACGAGTTATCCAAGGGTTATCGTCAGCGCGTGGGGCTTGCGGCCTCCATGTTGCATGATCCTGAATGTTTGATTCTAGATGAACCAACAACTGGGCTAGATCCCAATCAAATTGTAGAAATAAGACATTTGATTCGCCGCTTGGGTGAGCAGAAAACAGTGCTGTTATCCTCACATATCTTGCCTGAAGTGGAAGCTGTGTGCGATCGCATGATGATTATCGATAAAGGTGAGCTTCAAGCCTTGGGCACAACGGCAGAGTTGTCTAAACAAGCGCAAGGTGGGGTGTTGGTATCAGCAACTATCCAAGGCGATGTTGAACGATTCATGGCACAACTTCGACCCGCATTACCTGATATTGAAGTGTTGCATCAAAAGGCAGTTGAAGATAGCGCTACACATGTTGAAATCCAACATCCCGACCCTGAATGTAAGCTTGCCCAGGCAGTGTTTCATGCTGCTGTTGCCAGTGGTGCGGTGTTGCTTGAAATGCGCAATGAGCGGGCAAGCCTTGAAGATATATTTCATCAATTAACACAGGGTGGTCAAGCATCATGAGTGTTATATTTGCTTTATGTCTGAAAGAGTGGCGGATAAGCTTGGATACACCACAAGGTTATGTGGTGTCGATTGCCTTTTTGTTGGCATCGGGATTCTTTTTTGGCAACAATTTGTTTCTTTATGGGCAAGCCGATATGCGGCATTGGTTTGCCGTGTTGCCACTGTTATATATCTTTTTTATTCCCGCTATGTCCATGCGCTTGCTTGCTGATGAGCTGCATGATGGTACATACGAGTTGTTGATCACCATGCCAACCCGTACCCTAGATATTGTGTTGGGTAAGTATTTGAGTTTGCTTGGGCATACTACCTTGTTATTGGCTTTAACTTGGTTGTATCCGCTCACTTTATTGTTGTTGGGCAATCTTGATATGGGGGTAGTGCTCTCGTCCTACTTAGCGGCATGGCTGCTTGCGGCTTTGTTTTCCGCGATGGGTTTGTACGCGTCTTCACTCACCCAACATGCCATGATTGCCTATATTGTGGGTTTGATTTTGTTATTGGTTGTATTTTTGCTTACCCAAGCCTCGCCAACCTTGCCTATTGTGCTGCAAGACTGGATTGCGTTGCTTGGTCCAATCAATCATTATCAAAACATGCTTAGGGGTGTGGTATCATTGGCAGATGTGGTGCTGTTTATCAGTTTCACTGTGATATTTTTAAGCCTTACTTGGTTTGCGCTTGAGCGTAGGCGGTGGAGGTGAGTTATGGCTGATATGCGTCACCAAATCCGCCGTAAAGCTTGGCTAACATTATCATTTATCATACTCATCAGTGTGCTGTTGTTTGTCGTAGCCCAAGGATCACATATTCGTAGTGACTGGAGTGATAACCAAACGGCAAGCTTGTCTTCATCCACCCAACAAGTGCTTGCGGCACTGGATGAGCCGATTCAAATCAATGCGTACTTCACCGAAGGATTACCCCAGCCTTATGGGCAGCTGAGACAGTTTGTTGAAGATAAATTGATGAGTTATCGCGATGCGGCCCAAGGCAACCTTGGCTTTGAAATGATTAACCCTGAAGATGATCCTAATGTGCAAGCATCATTGCAGGCTTTGCAGATTCCTAAGGTTCAGGTGCAGGTGATTGAAGATGATAGGGCGCAGGTGCGTCAAGCTTATCTTGCGATAGTTATTGAATATTTGGACAAGCAAGAAACCATACCCGTGGTGCAGACCGATGCAGGGCTTGAGTATTTGCTCACGCGAAAAATCAAGAAGCTCACAGGCAAAGGTAAGCAAACCATTGCTCTTGCCACAGGCTTTGGTGCGAAAGGTGTGGCTGAATTGCAAACCTTGCAGCAGCTTTTGCATGATGATTATGATATAATAGATGTGGATTTAGCCACAGAATCAGTACCTGATCATGTCAAGGCATTGATTGTGGTGGGTGTGGATAAAAAGCCGTCTTTATCTTTTCGCTATCATCTTGATCAGTTTCGTATGATGGGAGATGGGGTGTTGGTTTTGGCTTCCAATGCTGAGCCTGTGTTGCAAGCAGGCTTTGTGATGCAGCCAGTGGATCATTATGCCAATGGTTGGCTATTAAGTGATTTGGGTGTGTCCGTAGAGCCGGGCTTGGTTATGGATCAGCAAGCCAGCCGTATTACAGTCAATCAGCAGCAGGGTGGTTTTGTTTTTCGTTCGGCTGTGGATTTTCCATTTATACCTAATGTGCTGAATATCAATCGTCAACATGTGATTAGCCAAGGTTTGGAAGCATTAAGTATGCCCTTTTCAGCGCCATTGCTATGGCAGAATGAAGGTGATGGGCGAGATATATTGCTTACATCGTCGGCATGGAGTGCGGTGCAATCTGGCCCACCATTTGATGTTAGCCCACTTGTACCTATGCGTGAACGATTCCAAGGCTTGCAGTTGTCTTCCCATGCTCTGATGTTGGTGCAAGAAGGTGCAATGACATCGGCATTTTCTGATGCCCCTGAAGGTGAGAAAGGTGAGCATATTAAGAGTACAACGCATGGTCGATTGATTGTGTCTGGATCTAGTGCGCTGTTGGATGATGAATTTATTGATGGGGCAAACACGGTGTTGGTTTTGAATATGCTGGATTGGTTGAGTGGTGATGAAGCATTGATTGAATTGCGTTCCAAAGGGGTGACACAACGCCCACTAACAACACTCACTAAGCAAGAGAAAACCTTTTTCAAGGTTGTATGGGTATTTGCTTTACCTGTATTCTTATTGATGCTGGCAGGCTGGCGATGGCTGGCATTGCGTAAACGCCGAAATATGTTGTGGCAAACAAGCGTATGAAAGAGTTGATTGCGGTTGTTGCGACTATTTTGCTGGTTGCGTTGATTGTCATGCAAAACACACCTCAAGACACTTTGCAAGCATTGCCAGAGTTACCAAGGTTTCATGTTGAAGATGTCACGCGCATGACGATACGCCAGCAAGGTGAGCCGATACTTGAAGGTAAACGCGAAGAAAATCGGTGGCGGTTAGCAGGTGGTGATGAGCCTGTGTATCTTGATGCGCTTGTGGTTGAGCAACTACTACTGGATTTGCAAAGCATGAAGGCGAAGCGCATTGTGAGCAAGAAAACAGAGCAGTTTTCACGCTTTTCTGTGGCAGATGATGAAGTCGTGCTTCAAGATAAGCAGGGTAATATATTGTTGGATGTGTTTATTGGTAAACCAGCAACAGATTTAACCAGCACCTATATTCGCTTGGCTGATCAGCAGCTTATTCTTGCGGTAGATAAAGTGCTGACATGGCAGGTTAAGCGTAGCCAAGATGCGTGGCTAGCCACGACTGAAGCAAAGGATGCACCCGCTGAATAATCAACCGCTACAACTGATTCTATTTGATTGTGATGGCACGCTCACCAACTCGCACGATGCCATTGCGCAGGCCATGCAACAAGCCTTTGCAGACCATGGCTTGCCTGAGCCTGAATATCAGGATGTATTGGGCATTATTGGTTTGTCATTGATGGCGGCTGTGGAAGCTTTGGCTGATGAAAGCCTGGATGAAGCGTTGAAAGTCAAGCTTTGTGAGTCTTATAGCCGCAATTATCGGAAGATGGAGTCATCACTGACCTTATACCCCCATGTAGTTGAAACTTTGGAAGAGCTGAGTCGTCGAGGCTATGTGATGGGTGTGGTGACGGGTAAATCCAGCCGTGGGTTGCTGCGGGTGATGGATGCTTTTGACTTGTATCAGTTTTTTCCTGTTTGGCGCACGGCGGATATTTGCACTTCCAAACCGCACCCTGCCATGGTCAATGAATGTATGGCAGAAATGGGCGCGATTACAGCCAACACTTCGGTGATTGGGGATTCCCGCTTTGATATTCAAATGGCAAAAGCTGCGGGTGTACGCCCCTTTGGTGTGTCTTTTGGGGTTGAGCCCGCGCATATTCTGAAAGAAGAAGGTGCGCTTTCTGTATTCGATAGATTTGAAGATATATTAAGGGTGTATCCAGGTTTGCAATAACTGTCGTGTTCTTGCCACATGAGGGTCTTAACGACACATGTAGTTTTCTTCAACCACCCAATCCTGCAATTGGCTTTGAAATTTGGGTGAAATACGCACTTTAAGCGTTAGCCATTCATCATCAGCTTGTTGCGATAACACCAACCCATGCTCATGACACCACGCCAATGTTTTGCCATCAGCAATCGGCAGTTTAAGGTCTAGCTCGACCATGTTCTGCTCGCTCCATTTGGCAAGAATATTCATCAAATCATCCATGCCTTGCCCTGAAATGGCAGACAAAGCAATGCGCGAGCCATCAATATCATCGCGGATGGTAGTGGTGACTTGCGGTGCTAAGTCGATTTTGTTCAGCACTTCAATAATCGGTGGGGCATGATCACCATCCAAGCCCAATGCTTTCAGCGTTTCCATCACCACAGCTTTATGATTGGGGCTTTGTGCGTCGGATATATCCCGCACATGCAAAATCAAATCTGCTTCAATCACTTCTTCAAGGGTTGCGCGAAAGGCATTGACCAATTCATGCGGCAGCTCTTGCACAAAACCCACCGTATCCGACATCATCAAGGTCACGCTGTTGGGCAATTGAATTTGGCGCAGTGTGGGGTCTAGCGTGGCAAAAAGTTGGTCAGCCACATACGCATCAGCTTGGGTGATTTTATTGAACAAGGTCGATTTTCCAGCATTGGTATAACCCACCAATGCCACGGTGAGCACATCCCTGCGCTTGCGCCCTTCCCGCTGGGTAGCACGCATTTGTTGCACTTTGGCTAAATCCTGCTCAATGCGTTTGATTTTATCGCGAATCATGCGTTTATCCAATTCCAACTGCCGCTCACCCGGCCCGCCCATAAAACCAACACCACCGCGTTGCCGCTCAAGGTGTGTCCAAGTGCGCACCAAGCGGCTGATTTGATAGTTGAGGCTGGCAAGCTCCACCTGCATCACCCCTTCTCTTGTTTTCGCTCTTGCGCCAAAAATCTCCAAAATCAAACCTGTTCTATCAATCACTTTACAATTGAATGCTGTTTCAAGGTTACGCTGTTGAATGGGCGATAATTGATGGTCAACAAACACCACGGCAGCCTCATGAATCTCCACCCGCCTTGCGATGTCTTCAGCTTGCCCTGAACCAATCAATGTGGCGGGCAATGCCCTGCGCACATTCATCAACACAGACTCTTGCAAAGGGCAACCCAGCGACAAGACCAAGCGTTCAAACTCTTCAAAGCGCGACTTGCTCGCCGCCTCACCCCAACGCATTTCGGCAAGCCGAGGATGCAGCGCAATCACTTTGTCTTGTTGATGTTCCGTCTCTGTCAGTTCACTCATGAATACCCTTAGATTTTATCTGTTTATTGACAAGCTCACATCATCAAGCCCATGCTTTGCCGCTCACTCACCAAGGCGGAAACCATAGCATTATGCCCATAGTTTTAGAAGATAAACACCCGATTAGCACTTACCATTTGCACCGCTTATTCTTGTTTCGCAGCAGTATGGTTGTGGCAGAATTGTTGTTGCTCGCTATCGCTACCCGCATGTGGATAGGCACCTATCCCTACCCTGAAATCATGACGGTTATCTTTGTGTATGCGCTGTTTAATCTCATCGCATGGATAAAACGCCCCAAAACTGAAACCATGTCATCCCTGCAATTATTCCTTCACTTATGCATTGATGTGGCGGCGCTAACCATGCTGTTGTATTACATTGGTGGCGCAAACAGTCCGTTTATATCTTTACTTTTACTGCCGCTTTTATTGGTCGCAGCCGTGCTTCCCAAAACCTACATTTGGAGCATGGCAGGGCTCACCACCATGAGTTATGCCCTGCTGATGTTGTTTCAATATCACAATCCATCCATGCACCACATGACAGGCATGGCAATGAATATGCACAACGCTTCCCCGCTCAATGCCCACACCATTGGTATGGCAATTAGCTTTTTATTCAGTGTGGCAGTGATTTTGTTTTTTGTGGTAACCATGGCGGAAGCGTTGCGGGATAGAGAGCGCAAACTCACCCAAGCCCACGAAAAAAGCCTGAAGGATGAACATGTAATTGCATTAGGAACCCTTGCCGCAGGTGCTGCGCACGAACTGGGTACACCGCTGGGAACTATGGCAATTTTGACCAAGGAAATGGAGCATGAATATGCCGGCAACACTGAATTGTTAGAGCAAATTCAGATATTGCGTGAGCAAGTTGACCGCTGCAAAACCACCATTTCGCAAATGAGCAGTAGCGCAGGTGAACTTCGCGCCACGGGCAGCCAAAATGTTGTCATCAGCGATTATCTGCAATCGCTTTGTTCAAGTTGGCAAGCCAAACACCCACAAACCAAGCTAGAAGTGCAACTGCCTGAACAAAATTCACCTTCCTTGGTGGTGGACAACACCCTGCAACAAGCCCTGATTAACTTGCTCAACAATGCCGCCCAAGCATCACCCAACCGCATCGCGCTCAATACCACTTGGGATACACAACTGCATATTCATATCCGCGATTATGGCAGCGGATTAAGCGATGAAGTGCAGCAGTCTTTGGGCAAACCTTTTTTCACCACCAAAGCCGATGGGCAAGGCTTGGGCTTTTATTTGGCGCAAGCTGTGGTCACGCGCATGGGTGGTGACATCAACATCAATAACCATGAAGAAGGCGGTGCAATCGTGTCCATCACATTGCCGCTGGATGATATGAG
>JALSGX010000030.1 GCA_026982535.1 Ghiorsea sp.
AGGTGGTGCGATTAAACAAGGCAACATCGAAATCCAAGGCGACCATAGAGAAAAACTTGTCGAGCTTTTGGACAAACAAGGCATCAAAGCCAAAATCGCAGGTGGCTAAAGCTTGAAAAAAATCTACACCCTTATCTTTATCAACCTGCTTATCCCTGCTTGGCTATGGAACCATGAGTTATTCTTGCTTATCAATGGCTTCAATAGCCCTATAGCTAACCATATCATCGGCTTTACAACAGGCTTTGCTGATGGTTTGGTTGCGACTGTTTTGATAGGTATATTGATGCTTTTCAAATTGCGCTTGGGGTTGGCTGCATTGTTGGCTGGCATATTCTCGGGTATTTTTATTCAAATCTTAAAGCGAATATTCGATATGCCCCGCCCTCCAACTGTCTTTGGGGATGTTCACTTACTGGGTGAACGATTATCATTTCATAGCTTTCCATCAGGTCATGCCACAACCGCAGGTGCATTGGCGATTTTATCGCTCTTATTATGGGAAAAGAAGCCTGCACTGGCTTGGCTTGGTTTTGCCTTGAGCATATTCATGGCTTATGGGCGTATCTATGGTGGTGTGCATTTTCCACTGGATGTTGTGATTGGTTTTGGCATTGGTGCTCTGAGTATGTACTGGTGCAATAAGTGGTCTAAGCGTTGGCAGATGAAAGCTTGGGCAACCCAGCCTTGGGCTTGGCGACTGTCCAGTTTATTCCTTTTTGTCACAGCTATAGCACTGGCAAGTAGTCATAGCATACAGCCTGATACTGCCCAACCACTCACCCAACTTGTTCCAGCCCTTGCACTGATGGCTTGGCTATACGCATGGCAGCAACAGAGAAAAACATGAGCAACGACATCCAAGTCCACTTTGAACTTTTAGAACGAGCCGACCGCATCACAGGCATTGCCAAGCTTTTATTGCGCCGCAAACGCTTAACTCCACATGTATTGATTTTATGCCCCGATGATGACTTTATGCAGCAATTGGATGAAAAGCTTTGGGTGATTGAACCAGAAGCTTTTTTGCCGCATGCCATAGCCAGTAAAAATAAAGGCGATAATGCCAAACAACCTATTCTGTTAGGCACAAGCATCAACCATGACAACAACCCCACCGTACTCATCAATGGCGGCTTGGAAATACCGCCCGAATTACAAGGTTTTTCGCATATTGTTGATTTTGTGGATGCTTGGAATGAAGATTTGAAGCAGGCATCCCGTGAGCGTTTCAAAACATATCGTCAACTATCATTCAACCCACAATACTTAGGAAAGTAGCACCCATGAAACAATTTGCTATTCTGATAAGCTTATATCTATGTATGCCCATGGCTTGGGCAGAACCCATCAGCAATGCCCCTGAACGCTTAACCCTCATGGATATGCCATCTTATGTTTATGAAGACTATATCACTGCTTATGATAGAGCATTCAGCAAAGAAGCAGTACCATACTGGTGGCAGATTGTTTTATCATCTGCTGTATTGATGACCTATGATGACAAGCTCATTTCACTATCCCGAGACTTGGGTAGAAAATGGAATATATCAAGCAAGGACAACACCAAAACCTTTGTACAATATCAAGGTTTGGATATTTTTAGAGCGCCTACCGATTTGGGCTCATGGCTCTATTACATTGGTGATGGTTGGACACATTCTGCGATTGCCGCTGGCTTTCTTGCCACAGGCTATTGGTCTGACAATAACAAAACCTTTAATGTTGGTATGGAGCTGGTCGAAGGTATGATTACTGCCACCATTGCCACGCAAACACTCAAACATATCACAGGGCACGAAACACCTAACCAGTCCACTGCTCCCAATGGCAAATGGCGTTTTTTTCCTAACCAACAAGATTACTTCAATAACATTGCCAAATACGATGCATTCCCATCAGGGCATTTAGCAGTGGGCTCCATGACGCTGACCGTGATTCATAAAAACTACCCCGATAACCCATACATTATGCCCGTAGGTGTCACGCTTTTATCCCTGCTTTCATTTCAAATGATGAACAATGGCGTACATTGGGCAAGTGATTACCCTTTAGCAATCGGCATTGGCTACACCTTTGGCAGCATTGCCTTTGAGCGAGGCGAAAAATCAGATAAAGACATGCTTGCCAACATCCAGTGGCTTCCGATAGTCCAAAATGACAAATTAGGTGTTGGTATGTACTATGAATTTTAACCTGAAAACAACTGGAGATAAGCTTATGAAACCCATCACTTTCACACTATTGATTCTCATATTTTCTTTAGCTGCCTGCACAGAAGATCAGCGCCCTGCGGCACAAGCGAAACATACTTTGGATGCCGCTCATCAAGCTGCTGATCAAGCCACACAGCACGCACAAGAGATGGCAGATAAAGCGCAAGAAATGTTAGATAATAAGTAAGTATCCAAGCGTTTGAACCAGCCACTTAACCAGCGTTGTTCATTTCGCTCTGATGGGGAAAGCTTTACCCGCTGCGCTAATACTTCTTTTGCAGAGGTCACAAATGCAGCCAAAGCATCACCTTGATTGCTCATGTTCAACAATACTTGTACCAGCCCCCAACCTTCGCCTTGGTAGCGTTCCGTTGCTTTGGTGCCTTCACCCTTAAAGTTCACATAGTCCATCAGGGCATACCAACCATTTGAAGCTTTTGAGATCCTCTCAAATTGCCTTTGAATATATTGTTTATCGTGTTCACTGCTTACTGATACCAACATCTTGGGTAGCGCAAGTTTAAGTCTGTGTATCATAAAGCTTGCTTGCACCGCTTTGGTATCAGCTAAAAACTGACGCAAACGCTGAATATCCTCTTGATGCTCAGGCTTTAAGAAATCTTGCTTAGAGGTCCAGGGGCAGTCTTGGTCAGGTTGCAATAAATCGCGCAGACTATCAGGAACATGAACACCATGCTGTTGATACCAACGCATCAAATCAGGAAAGCTTTCCTTAAAGGGTGCATTGGAACCCTTGGGGAACCAAATAAAGTGACCAATGCCCAACGACGCGAAGTCTTCCCCATCATTCCATGATACAAGGCATTCAAAATTACGGTTGCATTCATTCTTAAAGATTAAGTCAGCAATTCGATTTTGTTCTGCTTTATTTATTGTAATATTACTTGCGATGACTGGGGATATATTCACCACAGAGACACAGAGCACACAGAGAAACGCAGAGGTTTTTATAAGTGTATATTGCATGAGCTATAATTTTTTATTTTCCTCTGTGTTCTTCGTATTCTCTGTGGTAAAAAAGCAAAGGTGCAAACTATTTGATTAAGCAGAGAATACAGTACCTACACCTTCATCCGTAAACATTTCGAGCAAAATCGCATGTGGCACACGCCCATCAATAATATGCGCCCTACCCACACCATGTTCTACAGCATCCAAGCAACAATTCACCTTAGGAATCATGCCGCCAGCAATGGTACCATCAGCTATCCATGCTCTAGCTTCATCAGTGGAGAACTTAGATTTGAGTTTTTTATCGGCATCCAACACACCCACAACATCGGTGAGCAGAATCAATTTGGCAGCACCCAAAGCTTGGGCAACCGCTCCTGCAACCAAGTCCGCATTGATGTTATACGATTGAGCTTGGTTTTTATCATAACCCACAGGCGCAATCACAGGCACAAACTTATCGCTTTCAAGCACATTTAAGATTTCCGTATTGATTTTATGCACTTGCCCAACATGCCCCAAATCAATAATTTCAGGCACATCCAGTTCGGGTGAGTTTTTGGTTACTTTCATCTTGCGGGCACAAATCAAACCACCATCTTTACCCGATAAACCGACCGCTTTACCACCTGCCCGATTGATATTGCCTACGATTTCTTTGTTGACCTTGCCCGCAAGCACCATTTCCACAATATCCATGGTCTCATCATCAGTTACCCGCATCCCATCGATAAACTCAGCTTGTTTACCAAATTTATCCAAAACATTACCAATTTGTGGCCCACCACCATGCACAACCACAGGGTTGATACCCACTTGCTTAAGCAATGTGATATCTTTGGCAAAGCTTTCTTTTAGGCTATCTTCCACCATCGCGTTGCCACCGTATTTAATGACAATGGTTTGGTCGGCAAACCGCTGCAAATAAGGCAGCGCTTCGACCAGCATGGAAGCACGATAACTCATATGTTTCACGCCGAAGCCACCTTACCCTTTTTTGTTTTCCGCTCAGGCTCAACATCCAAAAGCATTTGAAAAAGAAGCAAAACACCAATGGATATCACTGCTGCCGCTAATGATACCAGAATCAATGAGCCTTCAGGGTGCTGCAATTGCTTACCAATCGGGATAAAAATAACCAAGGCAGGTATCACCAATGCCAGCCGCGTCATCCGCAGTTCTAAGGAGAATAAGTTGGCAGCAATACCCGGTGTAGATAGAAGCGCAAATAAAGTGAGCGCAATCCAATGATTTTCACCATCCACGGAAGTCAGCCTTTCCCAAACAGACATTTCAAGCCTCGGATCCAAGCGCATATCAAACATGGCAGCAAACACCAAAATAAACACACCTAAAGTTACCCATATCAGTGTAGCAATAAACCGGCTGTTTCTCGCCCACTGATTTACCCACGCAGCATTACCCACCACATAAAATATACCTGCAAAAAATATGCCCCAAAAGGCATGATTATAATTTAAATCCATGGTGTATTGATTCCTTGTTCAAAAAATATCAGCCAGCACTCTACAAACAAAGCCGTGTTTCGACAAACAGTTACCCATTTAGGTTAAAATAGTGTGAAGAAGCATGAAATAACAACTTTAATAAAAGCCAAAACGGTTTACTTTGGGCTAACACCATATTTTTCCCGGTGTTAGCAACAAATAGACCTGTCCTGTTTTAGAGCACCAGGGTTGTCCGCTTTGAATTGGTTTTAAGTCATGGCATTTTCATGATCATGGGTTGTTCT
>JALSGX010000031.1 GCA_026982535.1 Ghiorsea sp.
CTGGGTATTTGCAGCTTTCGTCCCTCAAAGCTTACGGTGTTGTCTTTGTTGACGGTGCGCTCAAATGATTCACACAAGATGTCATCCAGCAACCCTGCCTCACCTTATTCACGGTAGCGGGCAATGTATCGCCGAAAGTTGCGACCACCCATACCCAAGAGCTGCCCTGCTTCTTCTTGGATCAACCGACCACTTTGCCAGTCATCATATACTTCTCAAAACCTCATCTTTCTTATCGCCTGTAACACTTCGGTTTGTCGCATCGTTGCTTGCCTCCAAGGGAAACCTGCAAGGCGGACAACTCTCGTGCTCCTGATGAGGATAGGTTATGTGTTCCTAACACATCATTGCCATATTCTTGTGTGTGTGTTGGTCTAGGGTGATACTTTGGATGTTTTTGTTCAGGTTTGTTTCGACAGGGAGAGTGATTATGATATATATAAGGTTGCATGAACATAAGTATGAAGCATGGATAAAAGCTTTGTGGTATATGTGGTTTGAATCATGAAAACATTGATATTGGGTGGTGCTCGCAGTGGAAAATCACAATATGCGGAACGCTTGGCGCAAGCCAGTGGAAAAGCGGTGGCGTATGTCGCGACTGCACCACAGTTTGCTGATGATAAAACATGGCAGCAGCGAATTAACCAACATCAGCAACAGCGCCCCAAAAGTTGGCGGCTGGTTGAAGAGCAGCATGACTTGGTTGGGATATTACAAGGAGGGTTGTATCAGCAGGATATAGTGCTTATTGATTGTTTGACCTTGTGGTTAAGCAACTTGTTGTATGAAACATATGACATAGCTTATGAAACTCAACGCCTATGTGAAGCCTTGCGGGGTTATACTGGAGAGGTCATGATGGTGTCCAATGAGGTGGGGTTGGGTATTGTGCCCGAAACGACATTAGGGTGCGACTTTCGTGATGCTCAAGGCAGGTTAAACCAAGCTGTGGCACAGTTGGCAGAGCGTGTATTTTTTATTGCAGCGGGTTTGCCGCTAACCCTTAAATAATTTTTTTCAAAAAGTATTAAAACATGATGAAGTATTGCGAAGCAAGTCAAGGTTTTCCGAAAATCTATAAAAAAGGCGACCATAGGGTCGCCTTTGAATGGTAAAGTATGTTTACAGTATTAAAGTTATAGCGTTTTCAAGAAAGCGATAATTTCATCCTGTTTTTTGGCGTCACATACTTTTTGTTTAGCCATTTTTGTTTTGGCTTTTGGATTACCTGTAAACTCTTTGATAGCTTTCTTAGAGTCACACATCCAAGCACGAAGGTGTTCTTCGTCCCATTTCCAGCCACCTGCTTTTAGGTCTTTACTGTATTTTTTGAAGTCTGTTGTGCCAGCATCTGCGCCAAAAATGCCTTTAAGACCAGGTCCTGTTTTGTGTTTTGCGCTAAAATGATGGCAAGATTTGCATTTTTTTTCAGCACCAGCTACAGCTTCAGTTGCTGCTAAACCACTGACTAAAAATGCAGATGTTGCAGCAATCATTAATACCTTTTTCATATGCTCAATTTCCTCCTCATGGGGTTAATGTGTGTGGATTGCTAAAGGGTTTGCGTTCAGTATGCAAGAAAAAAATGAAGAACTTTTAATTTAATGTTTCATTTCATGCGTGTTTTCTGCGGTGATTCATAGTAAGATTGGCACATGTGTATTATTTTAGCGTCTCAGTCGCCGCGTCGTCGAGCATTGTTAGCCAGCGTGGGCTTGGATGTTGAAGTTCAGCCGAGTGATATTGATGAAACAGCACGACCAGGCGAGTCTGCCTTGGCGATGACCGTTCGCTTGTGTCAAGCAAAAGCGGCTGCTTGTATCCATGATGATAAGGTTGTTATTGCAGCAGATACTTTGGTTGAGATTGATAGGCAAGCTTTGGGTCAGCCTGAGGATATAGCGCATGCAAAGCGCATGATTCGCATGCTCTCAGGGAAAACCCATGGTGTGCATACTACGGTTTGTGTACGCTTGGCTGATACATATGCGCTGGAAACGGTAACCACATTCGTTTCATTTCGGGAGATTACAGAGGATGAAATTGATGTTTATGTGCAGCACAATGAGATTTTGGATAAAGCTGGCGCCTATGCTATTCAAGGTGGTGCATCAGGATTCATTACAGGTATAGAAGGTAGCCTTGACAATGTTATTGGTTTGCCTGTGCGCACCACGCTTTCTTTAATCGCCAAAGTTCAATATGAGGTTGAAACCATATGAGTACAGAGTTGCTGGTTAATGTGGCACCTTTTGAAACGCGCATCGCACGGGTAGAAAATGGGCGGGCTGAAGAGCTGTATATTGAGCGGACACGGGGTAAAGGTCTGCGAGGCAATATATATCTTGGCAAAGTACAGCGTGTGATACCAGGTATTCAAGCAGCATTTATCGATATTGGCTTGGATCGAGCAGGCTTCTTGTATGCAGGGGACATTCCTGGCGCAAGGCTGGAAAGTGAAATGATTGATGATGAAGCCGATGATGAGCAGGGTACAAAAGATGATGAAACATCCTTAAATGTTGGCAACCGACAAAATATTGCACCGATTGGTCAATTGTTGCGGGAGGGGCAAGAGATTCTTGTGCAGGTCTCGCGTGACCCGATTGCGCCCAAAGGCCCACGCTTAACGGCGATGTTGAGCCTTGCGGGGCGTTATTTGGTTTTTCTTCCAGGTTTGGAACATGTAGGTATTGCCAGGCGGCTGGAAGATGAGAATGAACGCTCACGCTTGCTCAGTATCGCTGAAGAAATCAAGGTTGAAGGTAGCGGCTTGATTGTTCGTACTGTTGCAGAGGGGCATAGTAAAGAAGAACTGAAGCAAGACTTGAACTTTTTACTTAAGCTTTGGAAGGATATTGATGCAAGGCGAAAAAAAGCTATGCCTAAGTCTATGGTTCATAGCGAGTTAAACCTTTATTTGCGTGTGATGCGTGACTTTGTTGATGAAGAAGTGGAGAAAATTTACATTGACTCGAAAGAGGCATACGAGCGGATGAAGGCATTTGCAGCTCAGTTTATGCCTGAAGTTGAAGGTCGTCTTTATTATTATCCAGGAAGCCGCCCGATTTTTGATGTGTATGGTGTGGAAGAAGAAATTGACCGTGCGTTAAAACGCAAGGTGGGCTTAAAATCCGGCGGCTCAATCGTGATTGATCAAGCTGAGGCTTTGATTGCCATTGATGTGAATTCAGGATCATCGGTGAGCCTACAAAACCTTGAGGAAACAAGCTTCAAAACCAACCTGGAAGCTGTGTATGAAATTGTACATCAGCTAAGGCTTCGCAACTTGGGTGGTATTATTATCATTGATTTTATTGATATGTTGGATAGCGATAACCAAGCGAAAGTCATGGAAGTGCTTGAAGAAGCATTAATGCGTGATAAAACCAAAACCAAAGTACACCCGTTTACAGAGTTGGGTTTGGTGCAACTTACGCGAAAACGCACACGCGACTCTTTAGGGCGAATGCTGCAAATGGGATGTGAACATTGTGCGAGTACAGGGTTGACAAAAAGTATGCAAACAGTTTGTTATCAACTATTTCGAGAGGTTGTGGCAGAGGCTAGGGCTTATCCAAGTGAAAAGCTGATGGTCATTGCACATCCTAAGTTGATAGATTTGCTATTGGGTGAAGAAAGTGACATGGTCGTACAGTTGGAGGGCTTTTTGGGTAAAGAAATCAGCTTTAAGCATGATGAAACTTTTGCTCCAGACCGTTATGAGGTGGTGCTCCAATGAGTTATCAGTCGCCACTTCATGTGTATATCCATATACCATTTTGCCTACATAAATGTCATTATTGTGACTTTAATTCGCATGTGTTTGCACAGCCTCCTTGGCAAGCTTATCGCCAAGCATTGGTGACTGAACTACAACATTATGCTAGGCAGCCTCAGTTTCAAAAGCGTAGCATTCAAAGTGTGTTTTTTGGTGGTGGCACACCATCGCTGGCACCTGCCAGCTTGTTTGCTACGGTGTTGGATACCTTAGCTTCCGCCCTTCCGTTGGCGAGTGATATTGAAATCACTTTGGAAGCCAACCCGGGTGCGAGTGAAGCAGGTCGGTTTAAGGCATACCGAGAGACTGGTATCAATCGTTTGTCGATTGGTGTGCAAAGCTTTGATGATGGTGAGTTGAAATGGCTTGAGCGTATTCATTCGGCAGATGAGGCGGAACAAGCATACCATATGGCGCGCGAATCGGGTTTTGATAACATCAATCTTGATTTGATGTATGCACTTCCGCATCAACGCTTGGATGAATGGTTTGTCTCGCTTGAAAAGGGAATAGCTCTCAACCCAGAGCATTTGTCATGTTACCAACTCACTGTTGAACCACACACCGCATTACATATCACCCACAAAAAGCAAGAACTTGCCTTACCTGATGAGGATTTGGCATTGCAGTTTTTTTGGCAAACCCGCGAAAGATTGGCAGAAGCGGGTTATGAAGCTTATGAAATATCCAATTTTGCCAAGCAGGGTAAGCATTGCAGACATAATTGCGGTTATTGGTTGTATGATGATTATATGGGGATTGGTGCGGGAGCTGCTGGCAAGTGGGATACCCAAGATGGGGGTGTGGTGCGTTACAGCAATATTCGCGCACCACAATCTTATATGGATGCGGTGTCTCAGGGTGAAAAAGCGGTGAATAGTCAAGAAGTTTTATCCCATCAAAAGGCAATGGGTGAAGCGATTTGGCTGGGTTTGCG
>JALSGX010000032.1 GCA_026982535.1 Ghiorsea sp.
CAGGCGAACCGCTTCCCCAAGCGATGTTTGAAAAAATGATAGCTGCGAAAAACTTCCAATCCGCCATGCAAATGCTGCGGCAAATTGAGTTTGCCTTGTTCGATTTATTGCTTCATGCCGATTTTGACCCCCAAGGCGACAAATCAGTTCAAGACTTGTTGGATGAAGTCCGTGATGAAGTCGCCGTGCTCACACCTCCTGCTTACAATAAGTTTCAAAACAGCTTTTCACATATCTTTGCAGGTGGATATGCCGCAGGTTATTTCAGCTACAAATGGGCGAAAGTGTTGTCTGCTGATGCTTATGCTGCCTTTGAAGAAGCATCGCAAGGCGCAAGCATCATCAATCAAGATGTAGCGCAGCGGTTTTTGGATGAAGTATTATCACGAGGCGGCAGCCGCGATATGATGCAAAGCTATCAAGCCTTTAAAGGCAAAGCACCAACGGTTGATGCATTGTTAAAACATAATGGTATTTCACAGGTTAAGGCTTGACCTTAGATTGATATATCGGCATGGTCGAACCTATTCCACTTTTATAGCTTTATATGCAATAAAGTGGAAAGAATATCCACCTATAGGAGCGAATAATGAGGAACTTTGATTACTCCTATTTGGTTAGTTAGCCATCAAAAAAAACGAGAGGAACAGGAAATGCCAAAAGTAAAGAATGTTGAAAAGAAAATGTGGGATGTCGAAGGGTTTGATGTTTGTATTAAGAAGGGCGGAAAGGATGTGCGAGGAGACAAGTCCGGTCTTCCGCAATACTCTTATGAGCGATCGGCTAAAAACGAAATGACCGTATCAGAATATAAAAAGAAAAGATTTAATCCTAATTATCCTGGCTATGAACTTGATATCCTAGATGGAGATGGGAATCCTGTGTCAGGGCAGACAAAACTAAGTACTGTAAGAAATAGCTACTCAGAAGATGACGATTAATTGGCTAACAAGGCAAATCCAGCCGACGCGCCAAAGGCGCGCGCGGCTGATTTACGGCGTTAGGATTGACGCATTATCTAAACACAACAGTATTCAACAATGCCATTTACAAAAGATGAGATCACTGCTTTGCTCGCCGTGAAAGGTGTTGGCGCAACGGTGATTCAACTGGTAAAAGGGGTCAGACCCCTTTTACATTGGAACTTGACCTCTCGGGGGGGGGTAAATTGGCGACCAATTTTGGTTCATAAGGAGGGCGAGGTGCAACACTTAAAGCTGTTGCTTATCGCATTTGTAATAAGCTGTTGGGGCGTTGGTCTTACACCACACCAAGCGCATGCTGATGATGGCATGGCAAAGGTGCAGCTTATTATTAAAAAAATGAAATCTAATATGCAAAACATGAAAGATTTTGACGAACTTGAAAAAGCAGGTATGGACAAAGTAGATGTTGAACGACTGCGCAAAGCCACGCGTGCTAAAATCAAACAAATGACTTCAGACGCGGTTAATTTGATTCGAGTCTTATAAATCTTAAATTATTCAAACAGGAGCTTTTATGGTACAACCATTTTTTTCAAAATTAACATCAATAACAATAAGATCAGCAATAATCATTACGAGTATTGCATCACTTCCAAGTATTTGTTCCAGCAATTTAGCATTTGCTGGTGAGCACTCTATATTTTCCGTTTTTGTCAACACTGGCAACCAAACATTTCCCGATACACTGGAAGGAAAAGGTGTTGCTGAGGTGATGAGCAAGAACGGCTTTGATATTATGCTGACCTCCAGAACAGCAGGCTTGGAAAATGGCGATGTTTGGGCAGTGCAAAGCGATACACTGCGCGAAAAAGGAGGCAAGCTGCAAGACTTTGGTGTTACATGCAATTTTGTGATGCAAAAAACACCTTCTGTATCCGCTAAGGGGTTGTGTAATGTTTTTTCTGGAGTGCATGAAGAAGAGGGCACCAAAACAGTTCATATTGTAAAGTCTCCCGAAATGAAGAGCAATGCAATATGGTATAAAGTCTTTGAAGATAAAGAGAATAAGATTGCAGGCTATATCATTTATAGAAAAAATGGCGGTTTTACACAGTAGCAGTCTAAGGGCTTAAATCAAACAACCTTTGAGTTACATTGTGGTAAAAGGGGTCGGTAAAAGGGTCTGACCCCTTTTTCGAGGCTCTATTTATTATTGCAGTACAACTGCATTCTCTATAAAAAAATGGATCCCAAATTCTAACGATATTGATGTTGCATTGGGTGTTGCAGCTTCATACGGAGATGCCCAGGCTGCAGCTGCAAATTTATAGCTTTATGGTATCATCGAAAAAACATAACCCACGCTAATCGCCATCGCGGGAAAAGGAAGGACTTGTACTTCGTTACCACGGTCAAACATATTAAAAACCACAAGCATTAGCCCTGCATCCGCATTGATATTCACACCATTATCAAACATCCACTGATGACCAAACACCGCACCACCATATAGATATTTTCCAAGCGCAAGTACACCCGCACCTCCTGTGCCATCATCCCCATAACCAAAGAAAATATTATTAAAGTAACCACCTTTAAGCACCCCATCATTATATGAAGTCATGTTCACATTCGCACTTTTAAGTGCACTGTAATTCAAGCCCAGCGTACGGGTCTCATCAAGCTGATATTCCACACCAAAACCTGGAAAATAAGCCGTCAACTCCACATTCATTTTGGCTTCTTCGGCATTGGCTGTTGCAGAAAAAACCAACAACACAAACAATATGATTTGATTCATTCTATCCTCCTTCTCTGCGCTTTTACGCCACCCATGCCTCACTCATCAATACGAATGATGGGTGACCCAACCCCTGCGAAACAGTCGCTTTGGACGCAGAAATATAAACCAAAGCAATAGTTAAAAAGGGGTCATAGCCTTTATTCATGCGAAGCTTCTCTAAACAGGTGGTCGATGTTTTGATTCCACTCACCATGATACAATTTCAACCATTTATCCGCTTGGGTTTCGCCTGATTTCACCACATCAAACAACGGCAATAAGTATTGCGCTTCGCATCTGCCTTGATCATCGCAAATATCAATATTGTTCAAGCCTTGTTTTGCCATGTTTAAGATGATTTCAGCATAAAAATGTACATTTTTGTCCAAAAATGGTGTTTTTAGGGCAGTTTTAGGCACATTTTTCATCAATTCGACCACATCCGCATGTTGCCAATCTTTCACCAAATCCCATGCTTGGTTCAGCGTGGTTTCATCATAAAGCAACCCTTTCCACAATGCGGGAAGCGCAGAAATCCAATCCCAACCCCCTGCATCCGCACCCCGCACTTCAATAAACTGCTTTAGGCGCACCTCGGGGAATGTGGTGCTGACATGCAGCTCCCAATCGGCATGGGTGGGATATTCACCTGGCAACATAGGCAGCTTGCCATCCAAGAAATCACGAAATGATTCACCCGTGCAATCAATATATTCCGCATCTCTCAGCACAAAATACATGGGCACATCAAGCACCCATTCTGCCCAGGCTTCAAAACCGAAATCATCTTCAAACACGCATTTGGGAATACCTGTGCGGTCGGAGTCGGTGTCTAGCCAGCAATCAGCGCGGGTAGACAACAAACCCGATGGTTTACCATCCTTAAAAGGCGATGCGGCAAACATGGCTGTCACCATAGGTTGCAAGCAGTAAGCAATCCGCATTTTCTTCGCCATATCGGCTTCGGATTCAAAATCCAAATTCGCTTGGGTGGTTGCCGTGCGTAACATCATGTCCAAGCCTTTACTGCCCACTTTGACCATGTATTCGCGCATCACATTGTATCGCGCTTTAGGCATCCACGGAATATCACCCCGCTTCCATTTAGGCTGAAAGCCAACGGCTAAAAAGCCAATCTCTAATTCTTCATTGAGCTGACGCAGTAAGTCGAAATGCCTACCCACTTCATCATGGGTTTCATGGATGGTGGCAAGTGGTGCACCAGATAATTCAAGCTGACCACCAGGCTCTAGGGTCATGGATGCCATACCATGTTTTAATGCAATGGGCAGACCATTCTCAAGCACCGCCAACCAATGTTCATCATGATTCCAGTCTGCCAAACGCTCCAGCAAATGCTGGATACTTTTTTCGCCGAAATAAGGAATAGGACGCAAAGTTTTGGAGCAATAACCAATTTTTTCGTGTTCTGTACCAATTTTCCATTCGCTTCTTGGCTTGCTACCACGGCGAAAATAATCCGCCAACTCTTCTCGATAAATGCGTGTGTGTTCCAAAATCACTCCCCATCACCTAACATGCGTATGTGGAAATATACGCATGACATCAGAAAACGACCACCCTAAAACGGATACGGTTAGCTTTACCCAATGCCTTCAAGGCACTTGGGCAGATAGAATCTTGCTTGTTTTTTTGCTGATTGGCATTGCTTTTTTATGGTTTCAGATTGAAAAAACACTTAGCCGCGGTCTACCCACAGTATATGTTTATTATGGTAAAACATTATTGGCATCCTACCCCCTACCCAACGATGATAAGGTGATTCATGTGGCTGCTGAAGGTGAAATCGGTGTGTCTGATATTGAAATCTCAAAGCATGGCGTTCGCTTTATCTCTTCGCCCTGCACCACCCATTACTGCATGTTATCAGGGCATAAAAAGCATACAGGCAGCGTGATTGCCTGCGTTCCCAACCATATTATGGTGGTGATTCGTGGCGCAACAGATGACACACAACCTCACTTTGATGCGGTGACGGAATAAATATGTCGAAAAATGTGAAGCACACCATTCCACCACGCCCAAGCTTAAAATCTTTAGAAGATAAAGCGGTGTGGTTATCTTTTGTCTTGCTGGCGATTGGTTTGCATGTTTTTGAAGCCACCTTACCCAGCCTTGGCCCTTGGTTTAAGCTGGGCTTGGCAAACATCATGACTTTGCTCGCTTTGGTGATGCTGGGGGCGCGCGCCGCATTTATGCTTGCCATTGCCCGCGTGATTATCGGCAGTATTTTTATCGGCACATTATTCACACCTACATTTTTTATCAGCCTTGCCGGTGCGCTGACTGCCGCAACCGTGCTGGTGGTGGTGTATCAAATGTTCCCGCGTATGAGTTTGATTGCTTTAAGTCTATTGGCTGCGGTTGCTCACATGAGTGGGCAGTTTATCGCCGTTGAAACATGGTTTATCCAACAGCCTGCGATTTATTATCTTTTGCCACCTCTGCTGCTGTTATCCTGCATCAGTGGTTGGATAAATGGCGCAATTTCAAGTTACATTTGGCAAAGGCTTAAAAAGGAGCGCTTATAAATGACCCGCATTTTCAACCGTCGCCACCCAATAATAGGCGCTTTTGATACTTCCATCTGCCACAGCCTCTTTGAGTGCCGTAATCACAACATCCACATCACCTGTGCTTAACACAACATCAATGCGTACTCTGGGTGTGTAACCCACCACTTTATCTCGCGCTGAAAGGAATGGGTCATCTTCAGCTTGTTCACCATGTCCTTCGACATGGCTTAATGTGAAGCCATGGACTTGCGGCATTGCTCGCAAGAAATCAGTCATATCTTGTTGCGCTTGTTTGCGAATGATTAACGATAATTGTCTCATGCCCTATCCCCTTTCGCTTGAATGATTTTGGATTCATTGCGCTCTTCAAGCCATGCATATAATGTGGGCAATAAGATAAGCGTTAGCAATGTGGAGCTAAACAAACCACCAATCACCACCACCGCCAAAGGCTGCTGCAATTCTGAGCCTGGTCCTGTAGCAAACAACAGTGGCACTAGCCCCAAGCTTGCAATCATGGCTGTCATCAACACTGGGCGCAGCCTACGCTCTGCGCCTTCTTTGACCGCTTCAAGCACGCTTCGCCCATTCTCACGCAGTTGATTGAAGAGTGTCACCATCACCACGCCATTAAGCACCGCCACACCAAAGAGTGTGATGAAGCCAACCGATGCTGGAACAGATAAATATAAACCAGAAAGGTATAAACTGACCACGCCGCCAATCATGGCAAATGGAATGTTGAGAATAATTAAACCCGCTTGGCGGAGTGAGCCAAATGTGACAAACAACATCAAATAAATCAGCGCAATGGCAATCGGCACAACCAAACTCAACCTGTCCGCAGCACGCTGTTGATTCTCAAATTGACCGCCAAAGGTCACATAATAACCTGTTGGAAAATCAACTTTACTGTCAATTTGCGCCTGAATATCTTGCACAAAGCTGACCACATCACGCCCTTCCACATTGGCTTGAATCACCACCTGACGGCGCGCAGATTCCCTCGCTATTTCAACGGGACCATCCACCTCATGGATTTTCGCCAACACATGCAGCGGCACTTTTGCACCACGCGGCGTTGCTACCAAAAGGTTTTTAATATCTTCTGTTGAAGTGCGCGCTTCTTGCGCATAGCGCAGAAGCACAGATGTACGGCGGTTATCTTCAATAATTTCAGTAATCACCTTGCCTGCCACGGCTGTTTCAATCAACATATTGATGTCTTCAACATGCAAGCCGTATTTGGCGATGGCTTCCGATAAAATATCAATCTGCAAATACTTTTGCCCCGATAGCCTGCCTCTGAAAATATCCACCGCGCCATCCACATTGGCAACAATGGTTTCAATTTCTTCAGATAAGCGTTCAAGGGTTTGCAAATCATCGCCATACAATTTGATTGCCATTGCCGAGCGCACACCCGTCAACATCTCAGACACACGCATATCAATGGGTTGTGAAAACGCATAGTCAACGCCTTCAAATTGCTCCATTTTCTCGCGTAACTTCTCTAATAAGGTTGCCTGATCAATGGTCCATTCGGATTTGGGCTTGGTGATAATAAAGTTATCCGTTTGATACAAACCCATAGGATCCATGCGCAATTCATCCGCACCAGTGCGTGATACCACACTGACCACTTCAGGAATTTCCATCAAGGCTTTTTGCATAGGACCATCCAGCGCCAAAGAGTGTTTGAGCGATATATCCGATGCTTTCTCCATTAAAATGACGGTTGAGCCTTCATCCATAATAGGCATAAACTCTTTGCCAATATAAGGAAGAAGCAAAAGAGCACCAACCAACATCGCCACAGCCAAACTCATCGCAAGCAAACGAAAGCGCAGTGCCGCATTCACTACGGGTCGGTATATACGCTTAAGAACTCTCATCAGCCAACCATCATCTTCACTGCCACCTTTCATCAGCAAGCTGGCAATCACAGGAATCACAGTGAGCGACAAAATGAGTGATCCAATCAAGGCAAAAGAAATGGTCGCAGCCAATGGCATAAACATTTTTCCTTCCAAGCCTGTCAGGCTAAACAAAGGCAAAAACACCACAATAATAATCAATACGCCACTGATCACAGGGGTCGCAACTTCAGTGGTTGCCCGATAGACAATATGCAGCTTGTTCACTCCTTTGGGTGCATGACATAATCGCTCATACACATTTTCCACAACCACCACAGCCGCATCCACCAAAATACCAATGGCAATGGCAAGCCCGCCTAAGGTCATCAAGTTGGCAGATATGCCTGTTAGGCGCATCATGATAAAGGTAAACAACACGGCAAGCGGCAGTATAATGGCAACAGTGAGTGCTGCTCTTAAATTACCCAACATCACAATCAAAACAAGAAGCACCAAAATCACAGCCTCTGCCAATGCTTTTTCTACCGTCATCACCGCCGCTGAAACCAACTCACTGCGATCATAAAATGGAATGATTTCAATATCTTTCGGCAAGCTGGACTTCATGGCCTCAAGCTCTTGTTTAATGCCTTCAATGGTCGTGCGACTGTTGGCTCCTTTGCGCAACAAGACCAAACCTGTGACCACTTCACCTTCACCATCTGCTGTCACCGCACCATAACGGGTAAGCGAACCGATTTTGACTGTTGCCACTTCGGATAACGCAATGGGCATACCATTTCGCGTTGCCACGGTAATGCGGCGAATATCATCTTCATTGCGCAACAAACCTACCGTGCGCAAAAGCAACATATTGTCACCACGCTCAATGCGGTCACCGCCTGCGCTGCGATTGTTTTGCTCTAAAGCATGTTGAATATCTTGAATACTTAAACCATAACGAATTAAAGCTTTAGGGTCAGGGTTGATTTCAAAGGCACGTACTTCGCCACCCAGCGAGTTAACATCGGCAACACCATCTACGGTGCGCAAACGCGGTCGAATCGTCCAGTCTTGAATAGTTCTTAATTCGCTGTTGGTATAATTTTCGCCTTGGATGCGGTACATGAAAATCTCACCCAGCGGTGTGGTGATGGGTGCTAACCCGCCATCAACACCTGCTGGCAACTTGCTCCAAACCTGATTCAGGCGTTCTGTCACCTGATTCCTTGCCCAGTAAATGTCTGTGCCGTCTTCAAAATCAATTTTGATAATACTTAATGCTGATTTGGTAATCGAACGCAGCACCGTTTGTTTGGGTAAGCCCTGCATTTCCATTTCCACAGGGAAGGTGATGCGGCTTTCCACTTCTGTGGGTGATAAACCGGGTGCCTTAATAATGATTTGCACCTGGGGTGACGAAATATCGGGAAAAGCATCAATGGGTAATGTTTTGAATGACCAAACCCCCACACCTGCAAGCGAAGCCGCTAACATAAGTAGCATCAAGCGTTGAACCAGCGAAAAGCGAACCAAAGCTGCAATCATTGTGATGTCTCCTGTTGTTCTGTCTGAGGTTGTTTAAGCTCGGACTCCAAGCTCGGCTTGGCTTGGGTATAACCGATATACGATAAACCTGCATTCAAGCGTAGTAATGCCAACTCTTGCCAAGCCTCTGCCAACATTTGGATATATACAGTTTGCGCATCAAATAAGGTGTTATACGCATCAATCAAGTTCAACACACTCACTTCGCCAGCATCAAAAGAACGATGGGTTAAGCGCAACATTTTATGCGCAGGTTTCAACACTTTGGTTTGATAATGCTTTGCCTGCTCCGTCAAATGACCCACATGCAAAAAGCTTTTTTCCACACCGGCTTGTAAGTCTCGCTGTGTTGCTTGTAAATCAGCATGGTTTTGTTGCACACTATATTTGGCTTGGTTAACCCCACCCTGATTTTGATTCCACAATGGCACATCCATACTGACTATCAAGCCAGTCACCGTATCTCTTTGCCCTGCAAGAAATTCATTGCGCACAAATAAGGTGACCACAGGGTCGGCATAGCGCGATGCTTGGGCAACGGCAATACCCGCTTCTGCTTCGGCAATCGCCTGTTGGCGCGAGCGTAATGCAGGGTGCTGCGCCAATGCTGAGTCCAACATGGTTTGGGTATATGGCATAACCACAGGTTTTAATTTGGGCAATACGATGGCTTGTGTAGAAGGCAGCCCCAGCAATGCTTTAAAGCTTAACAATGCTTCATGGTATAAACCTTCAGCCTTAGAAAGCTGTTGTTTCGCCGTTTGCAATTCAATGTCCAACCGCATCACTTCCAAGGGCGATAAATAGCGCACCAAAGGGTCATTGTTTTTAGCATTGGAGCGTTGATGTTGCCTAATTTCAAACAAACGCTCCTTGCTTAAATCCAACACGGCTTGCTTCATTTGCAGGTCATAAAAAGACTGGGAGATGGTGAATTCAAGTTGTAATTGTTGCTGCTGATACATGGCTTGCGCTTTTGCAGCTCCCAATTCTGCTTGTTTCTGCTGCTTGGCAGCCTGAAACACAGGTATGGCTTGTGAGACAGCCAGCTCGGTAAAGTCATAACCGCCCGAAGCATCTTCAATACCCAACGCATTATCCGCTTGCAGGCTTACATTGGGGTTTGCCCATGTTCCTGCTTGCGATATTTTGCCTTGTTCAATGCCAAGTTGAGCTTGTGCTGCCTTCATTTCTGGTGATTGCTCGAGAGCAAGTTGAATGCTTTGCTCCAATGATAATATGTCTATTTTTTCTTGTGCTTGGGCGTAACCCGCGCACATGAATAACGCAGCGAAAACGGCTGCCTTTTGTAGCAGCGATGGCGCAAAGAATTGAATCGTGGCTTTCATAAATAACACATCCTCAGAAATAACGCTTTTGGGCAACCCGTGATGAAAAACACATTACTGCCTTGCTTTTTCAAAGAAGGGATTGTGATAAGCGAGTATTAAGCCCGTGTTAAAGCTGAAAGAAGTGCGCTTAATGTTTGTCTTGGTTGTTATCTATGTCGCGGGTTTTTTCACGAGGCTTTTCCAAAGGTGGCAGCTTTCGGTTTTCCTTGTTGTATTGCTTCCAAAGATATGCGCCCAGCCAAATGGCTGCACCTGCTGCCAGAGCATAAATCAATGCACTGTCTTCACTAGGGTTGCTTGCAAAATAGTTGTTCATTGTTTGTCCCCATATCGCATGTCATTCATCGCGGCCACCAACCTTGTTCTTGGAAGGATAACACTTCTGTCCTTGCGAGCAGAAAGTGGTCTAAAAGCCGAATATCCAAGATATGGCAAGCTTCCATGAGTTGGCGGGTTAAAGCAATGTCTTGTTCGCTGGCTTGGGCTGTGCCTGCGGGATGATTGTGGAAGATGATGATACCTTTGGCATCCAATTCCAAAGCGCGTTTGATTAAAGTGCGCGGATAAACCACGGCTCTATCCACCGTGCCTTCAAACAAGATTTCAGTGGAAATGCACTGGTTTTGTTGGTCGGTAAACAATGCGCCAAAGTATTCAATGCTTTTGTCTTGCAGTTTTAAGCGCAACCACGCTTTGACCGCTTCAGGTGAATCCAGCTTGGTTTTATCCGCCAAATCTGATTCAAGGTAGCGCACTTGTGCTGCTTTGATAAGTTTGAGGAATTGCGCCGATTCCTTGCCCAAGCCTTCAACGCTTTGCAACTCTTGGGTTTGAGCATCAAACACCCCAGCCAATGTGCCAAACTGCGCCAATAATCGTTTGGCGATGGGTTTCACATCTTTGCGCGGAATGGCGAAGGTCAGCAAGATTTCCAAGACTTCATAGTCATGGAAACCATCCAAACCATGCTGGGCAAAGCGTTGTTTCAAACGCTTTCGATGCCCACTTACCGAATTATCAACCAATCACGCCAACCTTGAAACATCCGCAAGGCGCAAAAACAAACTGCGCAATCTTGCCAACAGTGCCAAGCGATTCGCTTTGATGGCTGCATCATCTGCCATCACCATCACGCCATCAAAGAAGGCATCCACAGGCTCTCTTAAACCTGCCAACACTTTCAACTGTGCTTCAGGTGTTTCAGCGAAGTTGGTTTCAGCATCCATCAACGCTGCAAACAAGGCTTTTTCAGCATCTTCTTGCAGCAATGTTTCATCAATATCCGTGCTAACGACACCTGCTTTTTTCAAGATGTTGGCAATGCGCTTGTTGGCAGCCGCCACCGCTTGCCCGGCTTCTGAGTCGGCAAAACCTGTGAGCAGTTTGGCGACCTGCACATGCTTGAACAATGGCAATGCCTGATTCGCGCCCAATGCCGCATCTGCCGCAGCTTTAGACACTGCAAAGCGTTCGGCAAGCCCAATCAACCGCTCATGGATAAAGGCAATCACCTTGGCTTGTGTTTCATTGCTAATGGCAATGGTTACCCGCTGTTGGTTCCATTGCTTGGCTGCCTCTGCCAACACATCCTGCAACGGCATATCAATCGGATTGATTTCATCGGCAAGCAACCGCACCAAACCAATGGCGGCACGGCGTAAGGCAAAGGGGTCTGCACTTGCCGTGGGGATTTTACCCAAGTGGAAATAACCGAGTAATTTATCAGCACGCTCCGCTACAGCAACGGCTTTGGCAATCGGGCTTGTCGGCAAATCATCATCCGCACCTGCTGGCGCATAATGCTGGGCAATGGCATCGGCAACAGCATCACTCTCACCATCCATCTTGGCATAAATGCCACCCATATACCCTTGAAGTTCGGGAAATTCATTAACCAAACCTGTGGTTAAATCGGATTTACATAAATAGGCAGCGCGTTGCGCGTCATTGGCATCCACACCCAATTTATCTGCATTATCCAGCACAAATCCACGCAAGCGGCGCACTTGGTCACCCACCATACCTAAGCCGTCTTGGAACACGATTTCAGACAGTTTTTCAACCCGCGCATCCAAGCTTTCTTTGGGATCGCGCTCAAAAAAGAACATCGCATCTGCAAGCCTTGCATTGACAACCCGCTCATTGCCATGCGCCACCATAGCTGGGTCTTTGGACTTGATATTGGCAACGGCAAAAAACACATGGCTCGTATTGCCCTTGCCATCATGCGTAGAAAAGCAGCGTTGATGATGTTTCAGCTCAATGCGGCTCACTTCAATGGGTAAAGCGAGGAATTTCTCTTCATATTGACCTGTAATCACATGTGGCCACTCGGTTAAGTCGGTCACTTCTTCAACCAAATCATCATCTTCCACCAAAACCACACCCGCAGCTTTAGCGGCATCATTCAAACCTTGGACAATACTGGCTTTGCGAGCATCTCTATCGGCAATCACCATGCGTTCTTTTAACCACGCAAATGGCTCTGTCACGCTAATCTCACCCTTAGCATCTTTACACATGCGATGGGCATAGGATTGTTTACCTGCCTCGATACCTGCAAAAGAAAACGGAATCACATCATCACCAAGCCTTGCCACAATCCAACGAATGGGGCGGATAAAACTATCGCCTCGGCTCTCGCCATCTTGCCATTGCATTTGTTTGGGGCTTGGCAGCCCGCGCAAGATTGCAGGCATGGCTTCAGCAATAATCTCAGCCGTTGTACGCCCTTTAACAGTCATGACCGCTTTCATATATTTGGCTTTGCCATCGCCTTTATCTGTGAACTCAAAATCAGATACACTTAAACCCGATTTGCGGGCAAATCCTTCCGCCGCCTTGGTTGGCTTTCCATCTTGAAGCGCAATATTTTCAGGAGGACCCCAAATCACTTGCTTGCGGTCGGCTTGCATGGTTGGGCACCCTGCAACATGAATCAACAAGCGACGCGGGGTCACGCCAAGTGTAAGTTCTGATGTCTCAATATTCGCATCTTTGAATACTTTAGCCAATGCTGCTTGTAGTGCTTTACCCATACGCGGCGCAACACCTGCGGGGATTTCTTCCACACCGATTTCAATCAATAAAGGCTTCAAATCACTCATGATTCAACCCCCTGTTCTGCATATCCTTGGGCAACAATGCGGGCTAATCCACGAACCCGACCAATAAAGCGTTGCCGCTCAGCCACCGAAATAGCACCTCGTGCATCCAACAAGTTAAAGGTATGGGATGCTTTGATGACCTCCTCATAGGCAGGCAAAAACAAGTTGTTTTCCGCTAATGTTTTGCAATCGCCTTCGGCTTGGTCGAATTGCTGTTGTAAAAACTCGATATTGGCATGTTCAAAGTTGTACGCTGAAAACTCCTGCTCATTGCGTAAAAACACTTCGCCATAAGTCACTGGCTTACCATCAGGCTGCTCCACCCAAATTAAGTCATACACATTTTCCACGCCTTGGATATACATCGCCAAGCGTTCCAAGCCGTAAGTAATCTCGCCTGGTGTGCGAGAAAGCTCAACGCCTCCTACCTGCTGAAAATAGGTAAATTGGGTTATTTCCATACCATTAAGCCAGACTTCCCAACCCAAGCCCCATGCGCCAAGTGTTGGCGATTCCCAATCATCTTCCACAAAACGAATATCATGCACATCAGTATCAATGCCAATTTCGCGCAAGGATGCCAAATATAAGTCAAGAATATCTTCGGGTGCAGGTTTGAGAATCACCTGAAATTGATAATAATGTTGTAGACGGTTGGGATTTTCACCATAGCGCCCATCAGTGGGGCGGCGGCATGGCTGTACGAAAGCTGTGCGCCAGTCTTTATCATCCAATACTCTCAAAAAGGTGGATGGGTGGAATGTGCCAGCGCCCATAGGGCTATCATACGGTTGCACAACCACGCAGCCCTGCTTAGCCCAAAAGTGTTGCAATGTCAGCAATAAATCTTGAAATGTCACGGTAAAAACTCCGATGTCTAGCCTAAAACAATCATCCTTCTTGCTCGAACTATATCGACATCAGTGTTTTCGTCATTACAAACTTGGCACAGTGTTAGGAGCACAATAGTTGTCCGCCTTGCAGTCTGCCCTTGGAGGCAGCCAACGATGCGACAAACACTGCTCCCTTTTTGTTGTGACTTTGCGAGTTTCATCTACTTCGCTTAAAAGGTAGCATTGCTGTTTTTAAGAAGCGTGATTTTCTCTGAGGAGCACCCCATGAAGTTAATTGGTAGATACCATAACGCAGGCTTTGAAGCTATTGCGGATGGCATTATGGATTTTTTTGATAAGCGAAAGGATTTACAGCGCCCGGGTGTCGCTTTTGGTTCTGGCAGCAATACAGAGCCAGCTAAAATCTCAACAGATATTAGCCTAGTCGCACTTAGCCGCAAAGATCCCGAATCTTTTGCACTTGCTGATGTGATTATGCGAGCAGTGTCTGCTGGGTTGACGCAATACTTAAAGGAGCGCCCCATGTTTCGTCATGTATGCCCTGAACAGGAGTTGTTTGTGATGCCCATATTTAACCTGCAGCGGTATGCACCAGGCGAAGGCTTTCGCCAGTGGCATTGCGACTGGACTATCAGTGATGAGCTAACTGAGCCAACGCATCGTGTACTGGCATGGATACTTTATTGTGAAAGTGTGGAAGAGGCAGGCACAGAGTTTTATTGGCAAGAACATCATGAAGAAGCTGAGCGAGGGAAACTGGTGATCTTTCCCGCGTCACCTTCGCATATTCACCGTAGCCGGGTCAACCATACTCTTCGCAAAACCATTGCTACAGGTTGGATCAACGCAGGTTCAGAAAAGGCTTTTATGAGGCGATTGGCTAAGTCTTAGACTTCTTTCAACACAAAATTATAAGGAAAGTTTGGTCAGGTCACTGAGCTTGTGGATAGTGTAGTTGGCTTCAAAATCATAAGTATCATCTTCAACTTGAAGATGAATGGTTTTCATGCCCAAATCAGCAGCAACCTTTAGGTTTTCTAAGCGGTCATCAATGAATATGATGGCTTCGGCTTTAAGCTGGCTTTGCTCCACCAAGATTTCATAAATGCGCGGCTGCGGCTTTTGGCAACCAACATCACCACTGAAAATGATGGGGTTGAAGTGTTGCGCAAAATCAAACTTTTGGCTGAGTGTGGCCGCCCATTCACTGCCAAGGTTGGATAATATGGCAAGCTGATACTTTGCCGATAGCTCCCGTATCACATGGGGCAAGCTTTCATCCACAGTAAAGGTATTTAAGAAGGTATCGCGCAAGTGGCTGTTATTTGGTTGCCCGATTCCCTGCCAAAAGGCTTGCTCACTGATTTCACCTTGGGTATAGGAATGATACCATGCTTTCACGACGGCTTTATCCGTATCCTTGGGCAATAGTGGCATCAATGCGTTGGACACCATGTGCCCCTCGGTGATAACCACGCCAAACACATCAAAGACAATCATTTTTATATTCAATTTCATCGCAACACCACTCTTCACACAGCTACGCGGTAAACTTAACCCTTGGCATGGCGGTGCACAATCCGACACGCAGTTTTCCATCTGTTTGCAAACACGATTAGACAAGCGATTCAAGCTGCTGCAAGATGCTTGCATGTGGCAAGAGCTATTATTCAAACAAGGTCGGGAACTGGCACAAGCCTTGTTTGCCTCACGGGTTTTGGTGGCATGTATTGTGGGTGCTATTTATGTATTGGCTATGCCGATAAGCATTGCGCTATCCTTAAAGGTTACCGTATTTATGCTTGGTTTTTCAGCTGTCTGGGCAACTTATCTTATCAATGTTTATACCGATAAAGCCGAGGATGAAGTGAATGCGGCGGGCATTCATGTTGCAGTTTCTTTGCCCTTTATTGTATTTGTTGCGCTTGCGCCGTTGCCGCTGATCGTGGATAAAATGGGCTGGCGTGGGTTAGCCTTTTATACGCTCTTTTGTTTTGTTTGCGCTTTGTATTCGCTGCGTTTGCCTCTGCTCAATCGCCGCATCAAAGATGTGTTTTTACTCAAAAACATTTACCCTGGTTTGATTGTGGTTGGTGGCATTATCATGTTGCGAACCATGTTTGGCTTTCCTGTATTTTTTATAGATTTGGCGCTGATATTCCTTATTTATTTTGGCAATGAAATCTTGTGGGATATTCGAGATATGTATGGGGACACACCAAACTCAACCTTGCCGCAACGCTTGGGGCCTAAAGCAACCAAGGCGTTGGTGATAGGTATCTATGTGATGGTGCTTGCCATGTATGCCACGCATTGGTCATATTTGATGTTTGCGGCATGGTTGCCCATTGCGATTGCGATTGCCGTGACGCTTAAAGTGCGGCCCAATCAGAATCCACTGCTGTTTCATCTTCCTGTACTGGCTTGGGCATCTTTTTTGGGTCTTTTATTATGCTTATAGGTGCGTTGCTCCCATTATTGTTGATGTTTTTTGGCGTCAACATCGTTACAGTCTTGCTGGTCGGGCTTGGGCAAGCGCACTTTGTTCATTGTTATGTGTACCAGTATCGAGCTGGAAAAATGGATGCTGATTTTTTTGCCAAATGGGTGTTTGGTTTAACTTCGGCGGGGGCTGCCTGTTTCTACCTTGGTGATGATGTGATGATTCCTGCGGCATTGGTATTTATTCTGCATCAGTTTTTTGATGATATGTATTTATACCGCAAATCAACCAGCCGCACAGACTATATCCAGCTTGGGTTGGTGCTTATGGCGTGTGCAACAATAGCTGTGTTTGAAGAACATACAATTGCGCGCCAAATCGCTGCTGCTGCCATGCTGCTATCGTTTGGTATTGGCTTGATAGCCAAAGAGCGGCATATCTTTTGGACATTAAGCCTTCCTTTTGGTGTACCACTACTTTATGTTCTGTGGAACTATCAACAAGGTGACTGGTTAATTCCTTTGGGTATTATCATTGTGTCGCACTATTTGCGTTGGCTGATTTATGTGTATCAATCTCGCAATGACGCACAAAAACCAATGTTTTTTACTGAAGCTCTCATATTGAATGCGATGTTTGTGCTTTATGCTGTGGCGACCGTGTCTGGGCAATACAACGAAATGTTAAGCATGGCATTGCAGGGGTTATTTTCACTGCAAGCTTTTGTCATTTGGACCATGGCACATATTGCATCCACCATACGCCCCCGTTGGATGAAAACGACTGGCTTTTAGGTATTTTGATTGAAAGGCTTGATAACCCCATCAAGCTTGAAACAAACATCTGCCATATGCTTTTCTTTTTCGAAAATGATAAAGGTATGTTTATCCAAAAGGTGTTTGGGATTGATGTTGATAAGCCACTGTTCTTTATACACTTCTTTTTTCTTGTCACTAGACAGGTTGGGCAACTTGCGCATGTGTTTGTAATATGTAAGACACGATCGCAAAAAAATAAGCGGATAAAATATGGGAAAGAGCAACAACGATCCACGACTTAAACGAACATAACGAATTTCTTTAATCTTAAACCCTGACAAGCGCGCAAGTACACGCAACTTTTGCAACCCAACCAGAAATATATGCCCATGATAGATTTCTGAAGCAACCGACTGATCATCCATCCAAATATCATTGATTTCATTGGGAGGCATTTGGCTGTTGGTTTCACTTTCAAACATCATATAGCTGAATTTTGCCGCAAGATTGGAGTAGCTTGGCGTGGTTATCACCAAATCGCCACCCACTTTTAATACACGATTAAACTCTTTGAGAGCTTGCAGTTGGTCGCTAAAATGTTCAATGCCTTCTTGGCAAATGAGCATGTCTGCGACTGCATCATCGACAGGAATACCTTGGGCAATATCAGCGCGCTCACAGTTGATATCTTTCAGCTTGAAATATTCTGGAAACAAATCAAAAGCGATAACTTTAGCACCCGCATCCAATAATAATTGCGATGTAACACCTGAGCCCGCAGGCACATCAATCACTGTTTTGCCCTTCAACAAAGCTTTGATGCTGCGCAAATAATTGGCAACATGAAACTTGATGTCTTTGGGGTTGGTTGTGTAGCTAGCCAAACAGCGTTACCACTTCTCTTTCACGCTGATGAATATGACCAATGTAATACACGGTTTCACCCGCATCAGTGAGCACTTGCTCAGCTAGAGTTGCCGCATCTTTGGGTAGGATAACCACAAAGCCAATACCCATATTAAAGGTGCGATACCGTTCAGCTTTATCCACATCAGCAAAACTTAATAAGTATTCAAACACAGGTGGTACCCCCCAAGATGACACATCTACAGTGACTGCCAAATCATCAGCCAGGATGCGTTCAAGGTTATCAAACATGCCACCACCCGTGATATGAGAAAAACCATGCACTTCCACACCACTTTGCATCAAAGCATTGATGGCAGGTACATACAAACGGGTGGGTGCTAATACTTTATCAATAGCCTTGCTGCCATCAGATAATATATCGTTGCGCAAGTCGGCTTTACCAAGCTCTAAAAGCTTACGAACCATAGAAAAACCATTGGAATGTGGGCCATTGGATGCAAGACCAAGCATCACATCACCATCAGCAATCGCCCTACCATCCACCATTTTGGGTTTATCCACCACACCGACGCAGAATCCACCAATATCATAATGACCAGGTGCATACATGCCTGGCATTTCAGCCGTTTCGCCGCCAATCAAGGCGCACTCACATGTTTTACACGCATCAGCAATGCCTTCCACCACGCCCGCTAATGTTTCACCTTTGAGCGCGCCTGTGGCTAAATAATCCAGGAAAAACAAAGGAGAAGCGCCTAATGCAGCCAAGTCGTTCACACACATGGCAACGGCATCAATACCCGCCACATGGGGTAAGTCATACTCCTGAAGCAGCAACAGCTTGGTGCCTACGCCATCCGTGCCTGAAACAAGCACTGGCTCTTGCATACCCTTGAAGTTGGGCTGAAACAAGCCACCAAAACCACCAAGCCCCGCCAAAACTTCAGGGCGCATGGTGCTGCTCACGGCATGTTTGATGCGCCCAACAAAAGCATTGCCCGCATCAATATCTACACCGCAATCGGCATAGCTAAGTTGTTCTTTGGCTTCAGGTTTAGACATCTAAGTTTCTCACTTTTAGCGCATTGGCCTGGATAAAGTCGCGGCGAGGCTCTACAGCATCTCCCATCAAGGTTGAGAATGTTTCATCAGCGGATACCACATCTTCCAGTGTTACCCGAAGGAGACGGCGATTGTCTGGGTCGAGCGTGGTCTCCCAAAGTTGCTCAGGGTTCATTTCACCCAAACCTTTATAGCGTTGGATATTCAAACCTCGGCGACCTTCTTTATCAATCAGTTGGGAAATGTCATCATAAGTATTGATTTCCCATCGTTTATCACCATCTGCAACATAAGCGCCTTTACCCACCATAGACTGAGCATTGTTACAAAGCTTTTGTGCTTCGATAAACTCTGCCGTGGATACCAAATCAATATCCAGGCGTGATATTTGTGTTTTGCCATGGTCTCGTCGCTCAAACTGAACCCAAAAACCACCCAAATCCGCATCTTTGTAAATACGGTATCGCAATGCTTCATCAGGGCGCGACTCCGCAACAAATGTCTCCATCAGAGCATCAAGGTGGGCGCTAAGACGCTCTTTATCACGCATCATAGCAGCAGACACCTTCTTGCCTTCAACCAGTAGCTTTAATACACGGCTATCCACGCGTTGTGATAATCTTAGCATAAGCGCGTGCAAGCGATTGATACTACGAATAAAAGTTTGGAACCGTTCCGTGGTCATGGCTCCTTTTGTCGCATGTTCATGGTAGGTTTTACCCGCGCTACCCTGCTCCAACAAAAATTCTTTAAGCTCATCATCGTTGGCAATATAACGATCCTTTTTACCTCGTGTTACCCGATACAATGGAGGTTGGGCGATGTATAAGTGACCACGCTCGATCAACTCAGGCATTTGACGATAGAAAAAGGTTAACAACAAGGTCAAAATATGTGCACCATCCACATCTGCATCCGTCATAATCACCACTTTATGATAACGAAGCTTGGCAATATCAAAGTCTTCTTTGCCAATACCTGTACCCAGCGCGGTAATCAAAGTACCGACCTCTTGGCTAGACAGCATTTTATCAAAACGGGCACGTTCAACATTCAAAATCTTACCTTTAAGTGGCAAAATGGCTTGGGTTTTACGATTTCGCCCTTGCTTGGCAGAGCCACCAGCAGAGTCCCCTTCCACAAGGAATAGCTCTGAATTCGCAGGGTCTGTTTCTTGGCAATCGGCCAATTTCCCTGGCAAGTTAGACACATCCAGCGCACCTTTGCGGCGAGTAAGATCGCGAGCTTTGCGCGCAGCATCTCTTGCCATTGCTGCCTCAGCGGCCTTACCCACAATAGTTTGCGCTTCTTTGGGGTGTTCTTCAAACCATTCCGAAAGCTTTTCATTTACTTTGCTTTCCACAATCGGGCGCACTTCCGAAGACACCAATTTATCCTTGGTTTGTGATGAAAACTTCGGATCAGGCACTTTAACAGACAACACTGCGGTTAAACCTTCCCGGCAGTCATCGCCTGTGAGTGAGACCTTGTGTTTTTTTAATAAGCCATTGGCATTAGCATAGTTGTTGATACAACGAGTAAGTGCTGCCCTTAAACCTGCCAAATGCGCGCCACCATCGCGTTGCGGGATGTTGTTGGTGTAGCAAAATACATTTTCCTGGTACGCATCTGTCCATTGCAAGGCAAGTTCAACACCAATATCATCTTTTTCAGCCTTGATACTGATACATTCGCTATGCAATGGTGTTCGGGTTTTGTTCAAATGCTCAACAAAGGCAGCAATACCACCTTCATATTTGAAAACCAGTTGTTGGTCGGTGCGCTCATCAATCAATTCAATATGCACGCCACTATTAAGGAATGATAGCTCCCGCAAACGCTTGGCAAGCGTATCAAAAGACATATTGCGATGTGAAAATGTCTCCAGGCTTGGCAGAAAGCGAACTTCTGTGCCTGTACCATCTGCGTCACCAATCACATGAATAGGCTCAACGGTTTCACCGCGTTCAAAACGACATTGATAGATTTTACCTTCCCGGCGAATAGTCAACTCCAGATAGTCCGATAGGGCATTGACCACCGATACACCCACACCATGTAAACCACCCGATACTTTATAGGAGTTGCTGTCAAACTTACCGCCCGCGTGGAGCACAGTCATAATGACTTCTGCTGCCGAACGCCCCTCATCAGGATGTATATCCACAGGAATACCTCGCCCATTATCACGAACAGTCACTGAATCATCGGAATGCAAAATCACTTCAACTTTATCACAATACCCAGCCAATGCTTCATCAATAGAATTATCCACCGCTTCATAAACCATGTGGTGTAAACCTGTGCCATCATCAGTATCACCAATATACATGCCAGGGCGTTTGCGTACTGCGTCTAGCCCTTTGAGTACCTTAATGCTGCCCGCACCGTAATCTTGTTGTTCTTCACTCATATGGATACTACCTCTTATCTAAAAGCTTGGCTTTTACCACCAGTTAAACTTAGGTGTAATGTGTGTTTACTCATATATGATGCCACCTGACCCGCAGCCGTCATCAACACTTGCCCTTGATGCTGCTTTAACCGCTCCATCAAACGCAAGGCATGGGTTTGATCCAGTGCTTCAAAGCAATCATCGAGCAATAAAATCGGCATCATTCGTTTGCTTTTCTGCAATACTGCACATTCCGCCAAACGCAATACAATACCCGAAATTTTTTGTTGACCCCTAGACCCACACACGCGTATTTCACGGCTATTGTAACTGATTTTCAACCTATCACAATGTGGACCTTGCGTAACGCGTCCAAGTTGGTGATGTTCCTCACGCTTAGAAGCTAGAAAAGTTAGCCAGGCTTCTTGGCTTTCAAAAGGTTGTTGGGTGATTTCAAGTTGGAAAGGAAGGTCTAGCCAATAGCTTTCTTCTACCAAATGCTGGTTTAACTCCCCTAAAACCATAGCGCGTTTAGCATTAAGAATCATGCCATACTCAACAATCTGTTGCTCCCAACTTTCCAGCTCTGCCACAGATCCACCATGTCTAAGCAACCTTCCCCTTTGCATCAATGCCCTAAGATAACCCTGATAGTGGGCATGAGACGCAGCTTGTGAGGCAATCACCAGCCTATCCAACCATTTTCGGCGCTCACCTGGGCTACCATCAATCAAACGCACACCTTGCGGGGCATCCACAACCAGAGCAACATGCTCAAACATATCTTGACGCTTGGCAATTCTGCGACCTTGTAGCGACATATTCACCTTGCCCTTTTTACCATCCACACGAACATGTAATGGACCATAGCGCCGAATTGTCGCCTGAACATGAAAAGATTTTTCATTCCAACGGGTCAGCTGCGGTGCCTTGGCTTGACGAAAAGAGCGACCATACGCCAAAATATATACTGCTTCTAACACAGTCGTTTTGCCACTACCATTATCTCCACTAATCAGGTTCAAATGCCCATCGAAATCCCAACTAAAATCTTGATGACAACGAAGGTGATGGATGTGAATATGTTGAAGCGTTAAGCGCGGGTTAGTCATGAGTGATATGAAACAAGCAGATCTGGAAATATAGAAGCTGATTGAGAATAAAGGATGGACAAACACCCTTTATTCCTCCTCGTATTATTAAGCAATAATCGGTAAAATAAGCTCTAAAGGTCGCGCAATCGCAGCTTTGAAATCATTGGCAACAATGGGTCGCTCAATCAGCTTTGGATACTGCACCATCAGCGCAATCATTTCATCGCGGCTTAAATCCTTACCTTGAATGTATGCCTTATATTCAGCTTCACCTTTGCGCATCAAATCTTGTGGCTGCATACCAAGCTTATCAAGTATAGTGGTTAGCTCTTCAACTGAAGGTGGGGTTTTCAGGTATTCAATCACCTCGTGTTCCACGCCCTTTTCTTGTAATAAGTTGAGTGCTGCCCGTGATTTACTGCATCTTGGGTTATGATAAATCTGAATTGCCATCAGTGTCCACAACCTCCTGCACCATGCACATGCCCATGCTCCAACTCTTCTTTGGTTGCATCGCGAATACTCATCACTTGCACCACGAAGTTTAGCGTTTGTCCTGCTAGTGGATGGTTTCCATCCACAGTAATGGTATCATCGCTCACATCAATCACCGTCACCAAGTCCGTGCCATTCGCAGTCTCTGCTTCAAAGCGCATACCCACTTCAATCTCACCATCAAATTGAAACACTTCCCTAGGCACAGCTTGGGTTAAATGTTCATTGCGCTCACCATAACCTTCCTCAGGGGTAATGGAAACCGTGATGCTATCCCCTGCTTTCTTGCCCTCCAAATGCTTTTCAAGACCTGGCACCAAGCTTTCTGTACCATGAATATATGCCAATGGCGCTTGCCCAAATGATGAGTCCACCGTTTCGCCATTTTTATTGGTTAATGTGTAATGAATTTCCACCGCTTTATTTGCTGTAATCGTTTGTTCTACTGACATCAAGTGCCTCCTTGGTTTCGGCTATGTTTAAACAGCAAATATTGCTCATATTCCTGTATATCCATCTTACCTAAAATAAATAATTCATGATCGGCACATGTATCGGCATCAGGCATACCTTCATGTTTGTAGTGTGCTTGAGCTTGCTTGCGTCGTTGCACACTTTCCGCTTCACTCACACCATTTTTCCGTTGCATGGCATCATCGCGCCATGCGTCTGCCGTTTTATACTTGCCACCCATGACGCAATACAGCCACAAGCTTATCATTTGTCAATTCAACGGGTGCTTAAAAAGGAATCACCTTGCCATCATACGCCACAAATTGCCCCAACGCATAATCATCCACACGAGCAATTACATCCGTCATACCCGCCACCGATGTTGGCACATCAATCAATCCCGATTGATGTGTCATGTCCGTGGTCACCCAACCCGGGTGCAGTGTAATCACTGAAACACCCAAAGGTTTCAAATCAATCGCCATAGACTTGGAAATAATAATTAACCCCGCCTTAGCAGCGCGATAAGCATAAGTGCCACCACTGCCATTATCATCACTCGAGCCCATTTTGGAGCTGATATTGGCAATAGTTCCACCTGCTTTAATGATACGCTCTTTAAGCTGCTGCACCACCCGCAAAGGACCCACACAATCCACATTAAACACATCCAACATGGCTTCTGAAGTGATGCTATCCAAATCCTGACCACCATACGGCCCATAAATGCCCGCGTTGTTAATCAACAAGTCTATACTTTCAGGTAAATCCAAATCATCAGCAGCAAAATCTTGGCTAACATCCAACTGCACCGTATGCAGTTTATCGCTCTGTATATCCGCTAACCCATCAAGCTTGCTACGATAACACGCCCAAACTTCATCACCCTGACTTAAATAATGCTGCACAAAACCCAAGCCAAGCCCACGATTTGCACCTGTAATCACAATATTCATATTGACCTCGTTTATTCCTTTGCTTGCATAGTAACATCAATATCAATGTCCTTGGTTTGCTCTAGCTGTGAGGCAACACCCATGCCAACAAGTGCTGGCACTATCATAGTGGGTGAAGCCACAAGAATACCCACCGTTGCCACTGCTGCCGTACCCAAAACCCAAGGGCTTTTCTCCCATTCCGAAAACTGGCGAACCACCTTATTTTCAAATCCATCTTTATAGATGTTTAATACATATTCTTCATCTTCAGGAACGATAATATCACAAGGTGTTTGGCATGTTTGCTCACCCATACTGACCACCGCACCTTTGGGTTCTGTATTCACATGCAATGTTTTCGCACCTGACGATGCACAGGATGTTAAAACCAATACACACATCACCAACCAACTCATGCTTTTCATACTTAGCCCTCTAGTTTTCCCCATCTCCTCGATATTGTAATGCTTCGGCGATATGTGCCGCCTGCACTTTTGGTTCACCTGCCAAATCCGCAATGGTACGCGCCACTTTCAAAATACGATGATAACTTCTTGCCGACAAACCAAACTGTTTAAGGGCGGTATTTAATAAGGTTTCACCTTCCATATCAGGCTTAGCAAATTCTTCCAAAGCTGTGGGTAAAAGCCGTGCGTTCACAACACCTTCACCTTGGCGTGCATATTGAATGTTTCTAGCTTGAATCACCCTTTTCCGCACTTCTGTCGATGACTCTCCTGCTTGCATTTTGGTCAGCTCATCATACTCCACAGGCGGCACATGAATGCGAAGATCAAACCTGTCCAACAATGGTCCTGAAACCCGACCCACATAACGAGCAACTTGGGTTTGCGAGCATCGACATGGCTTCGTCGGGTGCCCCAGATAACCGCACGGACACGGGTTCATTGCACCGATTAACTGAAACTCTGCGGGAAATGTAAGCGTGTCGGCTGCTCGGGCAATGGATACCATGCCACTCTCCAAAGGTTGGCGTAAAACCTCCAACACAGAACGCCTAAACTCCGCCATTTCATCAAGAAACAAAACACCATAAAGACTTTTCGAGACTTCACCTGGTTTGGGAACTTGACCCCCACCAATCATAGCCACATCAGATGCCGAGTGGTGTGGTGAGCGGAAGGGTGGCATGGATGACATGGGGGAACGATTCGATATATCCCCCGAAATACTGTAAACCCTTGCCACGGCAAGGCGTTGTTCATCAGTAAGTGGTGGCATAATGCTGGGCAAACGCGAAGCCAGCATACTTTTCCCCGAACCCGGGGGGCCGCTCATCAACATATGATGCCCACCTGCTGCGGCAATTTCTAAGGCGCGTCTTGCCTGATGCTGACCTCGCACATCTTTAAGGTCGAGCACCTTTTCTGGTGGTGCTTCATGGTTGGTTTCAGGTGTATAAACAGACAACTCTCGTTTACCCTGAATATGTGCAGCGACTTCCAGTAAATTACTCGCTGCAATCACTTCAATACCTTGCACCACTGCCGCTTCTTCAGCATTGGCAAGGGGTACCATAATTTGCTTAAAACCTTGGCTTTGCGCGAAAATGGTCAACGGCAACACGCCTGCGACTGGATTTAAGCGACCATCCAATGCCAATTCGCCCACCATAAAAGGTAACGTGCTTGGGTTTCCCGCATCAATCTGACCTGATGCCAGCAGTAAACCCACAGCAACAGGCAAATCAAAATGCGAGCCATCTTTGCGTTTATCCGCAGGCGCTAAGTTGACCGTGATATGCCTTAATGGAAACTCAAAATTAGAATTAAGCAGTGCTGCGCGCACCCTATCTCTGGCTTCACGCACTGCCGCATCGGGCAGCCCCACCAAACTCCATGAGGGCATACCCCGCGATAAATCCACCTCAACATCAACGGCTTCAGCTTCAAGCCCTCGAAGTGATGCGCTGGCAAGCCTTGCTAGCATGGCAGTGTCATTTAACCTTTAAGCTGCTCTTCAAGTTTGGCGATACGCTCTTCCATCTTTTGCAAGTCTTCTCGAGCTTTTTTCAGCATGGCTTCCTGCACTTCCATACGCTCATGCGTCACCACATCAAAATGTGATAATGCGCTTTCGAC
>JALSGX010000033.1 GCA_026982535.1 Ghiorsea sp.
CCATGATCATGAAAATGCCATAACTGAAAACAAATTCAAAGCGGACAACCCTGGTGCTCTAAAACAGGACAGGTCTATTTGTTGCTAACACTTGTTTAAGCAAATAGGTTTCCACAGATTGCTTCTGAAACTTTTCCAATGAGTCCAACAATTCACTAATTGCCCCCTGCATGGATGAGTGCACATGCCTGATTTTACCTTCCTCTAAGGCATCCATAGCATCAGCAATGTCATTCAGTGGACGCGTGATGGTTTTTCCTATCCAGGAAATCAATAAGCTAACCAGCAACACCACCAGCAATAGTATTCCCCAAAACGCATAAACTTGCAAACCAAGAACTTGTTTGTAAGTTGCTTGCAAGTGATCAATATGACTGGATAAATGCGTATGGACTTGCTTTAATAATGGTAACATTCCTTGTGCATAGATTTGATCCAGTGTTTTCTCTAGGTTCAGAGTATGCAGGGTATATTCTTGATACTTCTCAAAGTGTTGCACATATAAGTTGAAGCTTTGAGCAATACTCTTTTTATCATTTGCTCCTAACTTGGCGCGTTGAAGTAAGCGCTGAAAGTGACTCACTTCACTTCGCCATAAATCAATATAACTCATGTCAGGGCGCTGGATAAAATCCTTTTCATGTCTGCGCAACATCAGCATAGAAATCAGCAGCTTATCTTGCGACTTTGCCTTGAGCCTATCTTCAACTTGATGAATGGCCTCTCGCAACTGACCCATGACACCTTCGTTTTCATGAAACCCCAAAGCTTCTTTATTAGGCACTGCTTGGATAAACATGCTGTCAAATTTCTCCATTTCGTTCTTAAGCATGGTAATACTTTCCCGCATCGATTGTGTTGGTAACGCTTCAATCAACTTATCCAAAGCTTTATCATTTTTTAGACTAAATACTTCCCACTTGCTTAAGCCAGACTTCTGGGAAAACTGAAGAAAAGCTTGAGTCGCTTCTTTTTCTTGAAACAAGTCCGCCATAAACATATCCATATCTTCCATAACCATGGTGGACTGTGTGAACGATGTAACAATAGATTCAACTTTACGGAGCAAGAAACTATGGGTAAAAGCCACCAAAAATAAACCCAACAATGCGACAGCCCCAATCAAGCGCAAACGCTCAACTATCGTCATCTTTGCAAACCACGCCTTGATATTACCCATTGTCTACTCCTTGGCTTCACAGCATCATATATAAATACCTGTTTATCACTGTGTCAGCAAAAACAATGCCACTACAAAGCTTAACACTGGCTACGCGGTAATCACGCCGTGACGAATAGCAAGCCGGGTAATATCGGAAAGATTGTCTGTGTGAAGCTTCTTCATAATGTGCGTTCGGTGTACGCCTACTGTTTTTGGGCTTAAATGCAGCAAGCTGGAAATCTCTTTCACAGATTGACCATCAGCCAGTGCCACAAAGACTTCAAACTCTCTTGGGCTTAAAATATCAATGGGATCACTTTCACCCAATATATTTGAAAACGCCAAATCATGCGCAATACTGGCTTCAATATACTTGCGCCCCCTATCCAGAAGGCGAATCGCTTTAATCAACTCATCAGGCTCCGCCATTTTTGTGAGATAGCCTTTGACACCCAGCTTCAATGATCTTACCACATAAGTTTGACTATCATACATGGTTAGCATCATGATTTTAGCCTTGGAATCATACTCTAAAATGTGCCTTGCCGCTGCAAGCCCTCCCATGCCAGGCATGGAAATATCCATGAGAATCAAATCAACGGGTTGCGCCCGATACAACTGATAGGCTTGTTCGCCTGTTTCTGCCTCTGCTACCACTGTAATATCAGGCACGCTCTCTAAGAGTTGTTTGAACCCATTGCGAACCATAGGATGATCATCACAAAGTAAGATTTTTATTGCATGAATAGCCATTTTAGTTATTCAACATGGTTGCATATGTGAAGAAAACTACGCCTGCACGCTTAAGCTCTAGGGTTGCCAGCTTATGTGTGACCATCACATCAGCTTCAAAGCTCTTGGTATCATGCTCCAATTGATAAATAGCTTGTGCCAAACAGTAAAACTTTTCAAGCAAGCTTGATGAAAGCAAATGTTTTTCGCCATGAATACACAAACCAAACTCGGGCAAAGCTTTTTCTTTTTCAAACTGCTTCTGTAGCGACAACACAGCATAACCCACTTGCTCAGCCATGTGTACAATGCTTTGGGCAATAGGATGCGTCTGCCTACCCTCGCTTTGACGGCTCATCAATTGAGCCGCAATACGAATTGCTGTAATATTTTCCCTAATATCACGCTTTATTATTGTGCCTATATTCAGTTGATTATTACACATATGTTCCTAGCCTTGCTTGATATTTGTGTTGATGCTTCTCATGAAAGCTTATAAGCAACACTTGTACCAAGTGGGTACAGCCTTTATATTTTTGCCCAAATAGGAGTTAGAATATGTCTGTCATCTTAACCGAAAGCGCTGCTGAAAAAATCAAGTCTTTGCTTAAAAATGAAGAAAACAAAGGGATGAAGCTTAGAATATTTGTTTCAGGTGGTGGCTGCTCAGGTTTTGAGTATGGTTTTACCTTTGATGATGAAATCAAAGATACCGACACTGTCGTTGAAAGCTTTGGTGTTGCTCTGCTTGTGGATCAAATGAGCATGGAAATGCTTAAAGGTGCTGAAGTTGACTACCAAACTTCATTGCAAGGCGAATCTTTTGTCATTAAAAACCCGAATGCTGGCGCAACATGTGGTTGCGGCAAATCGTTTACCCCCGCCGCATCTGGCACGGGTTGTGGTCATGCAGCTGAATACTAAACCAAGCATATAGGCTAATGACAACTGCCTTAACCATTTCACAGCTAACCAAAACCTATAAAAATGGTAAGAAAGCACTTCAAGGTGTGGATTTATCTGTGCCTGAAGGTTCATTTTTTGCGTTACTTGGACCCAATGGCGCGGGTAAATCTACCCTTATCAATATCTTGGCGGATACCGTCAAACCTTCATCAGGGAAAGTCTCTTTTTTAGGTCATGATTTATTTAGTGAACGCAGGTGGTGCAAACAACGCTTGGGTGTTGTGCCACAGGAAATTGCTTTTGACCCTTTCTTCGCCCCGCGTGATATTCTCAAAATTATGTCGGGCATGTTTGGCGTTCAACCTGATCTTAAGTGGATTGAGGAATTGTTAAATCGCTTGGAACTATCCGAACATGCTCATAAAAATGCCCGTCAACTCTCTGGTGGCATGCGTAGGCGTTTATTGGTGGCGCAAGCTTTGGTGCATAAGCCCAAAGTAGTCATTCTAGATGAACCAACTGCGGGTGTGGATGTGGAACTTCGCAAACGCTTATGGGGCTTTATGCGTGAACTCAATGCCAGCGGCACAACCATTTTGCTGACCACCCACTACCTCGAAGAAGCTGAAGAGTTATGCGACCATGTTGCCATCATCAATCAAGGCAAACTGCTGACTTCACAATCCATGAAAAGTTTATTGGATAATGTAGGCAGCTCATCTTTGGTCTTGGAATATGCTGATGCCAAAACCATCAGTGGTGACATCAAAAATAAACTTGCTGATTTTTGTCCAAGAACCCAAGACAACAAAGTGATTTTAAGCCTTAAAAAGTGTGACGGACATTCTAACTTTAATGATGCCTACCAAGCAGCCTTGGCCTGCTGGGGTGAAGCCATATCCGTCAATATCCAAGATGAAGATTTAGAAGATGTATTCTTACGCCTCACCCATAATGGAGCATCCGCATGAACTGGTATGGCTGCTGGACATTATATTCAAGAGAATCCCGCCGGTTCCTTAATGTAAAGATGCAAACCATTGTTGCGCCTGCGCTGACGGCGGTGATGTATTTGATTGTATTTCGTTATGCCATGGGCGATAGACAAGTTCCCAATTTGGATGTACCTTACTTTGATTTTTTGATTCCAGGTTTGGTCATGATGGCGATGATGCAAAACGCGTTTGCTAACACATCCAGCTCAATCATGGTGGGCAAGCTGATGAATGTGCAAATCTTCTTGATGATGGCACCCCTCTCTGCCATTGAAATCACCATCGCCTTCTTAGCTGCCGCCATTACCCGCGCTGTGGTTGTTGCTGTGGTTTTACTGCTGGTGCTTGCCCCTTTCACCAATATCCATATTGAGCATCTGTGGATGATTCTGTTTTACAGCATTACTGGCAGTATTATTATGGGTGGTATGGGCATGATTGCAGGTATGTGGTCCAAAACATTCGATGATATGGCACTTTTAAACAACTTTATCATTATACCGCTCACCTTTTTATCAGGTGTGTTTTATTCGGTTAAACAACTGCCTGAAACATGGCAAGTTGTGAACCACTTTAATCCCTTCTTTTATCTCATTGATGGTTTCAGGCATGGCTTTCTCAATGTGGGCGACACCGACCCGTCACAAGCCATTGCTATTGTCTCCATTGCCACGCTGACCACAGTTTTTGCATGTTGGAAGCTTTGGCAAACAGGCTGGCGACTAAAAGACTAATTTTTTAACCACAGAGAACGCAGAGTGTTTCAAGTAGCGCTCCCTATGCCGCATTCCCCGCAGCGAACCCACTTGACCAAGCCCATTGAAAATTAAACCCACCCAAATGCCCTGT
>JALSGX010000034.1 GCA_026982535.1 Ghiorsea sp.
TAAAAAACTATACACCCATCTTTTATGCGAATATATTGACAAACCTCAACCTCTGGTCATGTTTCATACCCATTAAATGCTAAGGAGGCAAGCCATTGAGCACTGAAAACACTGTACTGTGTCCATGCAAATCAGGAAAATCATTGGACAACTGCTGCAAGCCCTATCACGAAGGCACAGTGGAAGCACCCACTGCTGAAAGCCTGATGCGCAGCCGCTATTCAGCATTTGTTTTGGGCTTAAGTGAGTATATCTGGCGCACTTGGCATAAAACGACACGCCCCGACTTAGACATCTTAGGAGGGCTAGGCTTAAAGTGGATTGACTTAAAAATTGAATCAACCCAAGCAGGAAAAAATACCGATACAACAGGTCAAGTCCATTTTATCGCCAGCTTCATTAATGGCAATAAAGGTAAAAAGCTTGATGAAATCAGTGATTTCATTAAAGAGGATGGGCTGTGGTACTATGTGGATGGTGAAAGCAACACCTACGATATTTCTCGTAATGATGCCTGCCCTTGCGGATCAGGTGTCAAGTTTAAGCGGTGCTGCTTACGCTAATTTCACCTTTGAAATATAATGTGGCATAGCCTGCTATATCAACACGATTGGTCAATACTTCACACCAGACTTCCCCACCCCGGTGTGAAACCTGCTTGGCACGCAGTTTATCGCTACCCAAAACCTCTGCCCAATACGGCGCAAGCTGGGTAAATGATGAACCTGTAACAGGGTCTTCATCAATACCACAGTTGGGTGCAAAAAAACGAGATATAAAATCATAGTCTTGTGATACTGCTGTGATGGCAACACCGCGTAAATCGAGTTGCTGGAGTAAAGCCATATCAGGATTTGCCCGCAACACAGCCGTTTCGCTTGTCAGCACAACGATATAGTCCTCTGCCTGCAAACATGCCTTAATGCTATCACCAAACGCTTGTTGAACAGGTTTGGGGATATCACAAGCTATTGGTGTTTGCTTGGGTAAATTGAGTACAAGTTTATCATTATTTTTGCTGACTTGAAGCTCGCCTGATTTAGACTGAAACACAAGCGTATCAGCTTCAAAACCAAGCTCCTCAAACAACACATAGGCTGAAGCTAAGGTGGCATGACCACATAAATCCACTTCAACCGTGGGTGTAAACCAACGAATGTGAAAAACACCATGACTCTCAACAAAAAAGGCAGTTTCGGAAAGATTATTTTCTGCTGCAATCTGCTGCAACACATCATCATCAAGCCAAACATCAAGTGGGCAAACTGCCGCAGGATTGCCCTGAAAAACAGATGATGCAAACGCATCAACTTGATATAAAGGCAATTTAATCACCTTGGGCAAAGACACCCGACAAATCATCGTCCAACTTTAATAGTCGTACCCTGATAATCCTGTCATTTTCAATTTTAAGCACTTCAATTTGGATATTACCTACGCTCAAGCATGTTTTGCCTTCTGGTACACCACCAAACTCTTCAACAATCAAACCACCAATGGTCGTCGCACCATGGTATGGAAGATCACTCCCCATGACTTGATTAAGGTCACGGATATTGGCTGTGCCAGAGGCAACCCATGAACCATCAGGCTGCTCCCAAACATCTGCCGCTAGTGGTGCGTCAGACTCATCAACAATTTCACCAACAATTTCTTCGAGAATATCCTCTAATGTAATCAGACCATCAATATCACCAAATTCATCCACCACAACTGCCATATGTTGGTGCTTACTTTGAAATTCAAACAGTTGCGCCAATGCGTTGCGACTCGTTGGCACAAAGCTCAGGGGCTTCCAAATCATAGCCTGTGCAAGAGGCATGTCTTTACGCTTGTTTTTGAGCAAATCACGCAAATGAATAATACCTAATACATTATCCATATCACCATGGTAAACAGGATAGCGCGAGTGCGGATGCTTTAACGCTTGCTGCAGGCAGGTATCTACGGTGTCTTCAGCATCTAGCATCACCATATCCTTGCGTGGAGTCATTAATGTTTTGATGGAAATATCATGCAGTTGCAATGCGCTCATTAACATCTGTTCACGCGCCTTGTCCAATTCACCACTTGCCGCGCTCATATCAATCATCATCGCCAATTCCTGGTGATTTAATGCAATTTCCTGATGCTCTTGAACCTTAAGCGCACGCTGTAGTGTCTTGATGCCAAACATCAACAAATTCACCAGCGGTGAAAAAAGCTTTTGAAACCATGTGAGCAGCATGGCAACACGGCAAGCAATGGTTTCCGCATGAGCAACGGCAATGGTTTTCGGCAACACTTCCGCGAAAACCAATACAATGACAGTCATAGCAATCGTGGCATACAGAATACCTGCTTCACCAAACACACCTAAAAAAAGTGCTGTAGCAAGGCTTGATGCAGCAATATTGACAAAATTATTGCCCAAAAGAATGGATGCCAACATCCGATCAGGTTTTTTAAGCAAATGTTCGGCATATTTTGCGCCTTTGTTTCCTTGTTTACGCAGCAGGCGCAACCTTGCTTGGCTGGCACGAGTTAAAGCAGTTTCTGAACCAGAAAAGAACGCGGAAAGCAGCAAAAGGGCAATCAAAAGCCCGATGACAACAGGTGTGGACATATCAGACATACTAATGTGTATTTTGAATAATTTTTACGCCAAAATAGGCAAGCATCAACACAACATAAGCAACCAACACCATTTGACTGGCACGATGATGATGCCAAGAAGCTTTGGTGCGTAGATGATTGAGTGTAAACAACATAATCCAGGCAAAAATAGCCAGTAAAACCTTATGATTCAGAATAGCAAAATGCTGCATTTCTAGCCACTGCCAGGTCAAACCTGTCAAAATACTCAAGCCAAGCAACCATGTTGCCCAGCGCACATGCACAAAAAGGTAGTTGCTAATATCTGCCAATGAGGGCATGGCTTGGATAAATACACCCATTTTCTTGTTTCTCAAAGCATAATCCAAACGCAGTTGCATCACAGCATAAAGGGCTGCCATCGTTAAAATAGCATACGCCACCACAGACAACAACAGGTGCCCTGTTTGTAAAAATGAGTGGGCTTCAACCCATTGGCTGGATTTACCTTCGGGTAAAAAAGGAATCAAGAACAAGGGAATTGCAGTCAAAGGTAGCAGCAGCAGACCCAATCCTCGCACGCCATGTTGCCAAATGCCCAACAAGTATAAGTTTTGTACAACCAAAGTGGTAAAGCCTGCAACTGTAGTCAAGGTCAACACAAGCCCTGTTCGCGCAATAAAACCAAGCTCTAAAACAGCTAAAAGCGTGGATATCATTGATGCTGCGACAAGCAAGCTAAGGTTGCGTTGAATCGCCTCCGAGGGACCACCTGCGCGAATACATGTAAAAATAAGCCAAGCTGCTAACAACGACAACATACCCGCAGATAAAAAGAGAACATCAGAAATCATGAGCGACTTCTAACCCATTCTCATAGCTGAATCAATCCCTCATCCCATGCCTTGCAACTTGGGCATGTTCCTATCATCGTTTGCCCTGATTTTTGGTGGGTGGTGTTTCATGAATAACAAAACAAGTATGACCAGGAAAATATTACGAGGTATGTTGCTGGGGCTCATTTTAGGCAGCCTTATCAATACCTTTGCTCACGATGTTGCTTGGGTTCAAGATTATTTGGTCATGGGTGTATTCCATGTTTTGGGTGCTGCATTCATCAGTATGCTCAAAATGTTGGTCGTTCCACTGGTTACATTCTCATTGATTTGCGGCGTGGTTGGTATTGGTGACATTGGTAAACTCGGTCGCGTGGGCGGCAAAGCCTTTGCGTATTATATGCTCACCACAGCGCTTGCCATTACGCTTGCCATTGCCTTGGCAAGCTTCTTTGCACCTGGTGCAGGCTTTGAGCTTGTTGGCGCAGCCAACTCATCGTTTACAGCACCTGAAGCCCCACCTTTTACCCAAGTCTTGATTGATTTAATCCCTTCCAACCCCGTGGCCGCTTATGCCGAGGGCAATATGCTGCAAATTATCTTTTTCACCATCCTATTTGCCTCCTGCATGTTGATGGTGGGCAAAGCAGCGCAACCCTTGATGGATTTGGCTGAAATCATGAATAAAGTGATGATGCAAGTGGTGAATGTGGTGATGTTTTTAGCCCCGCTTGGTGTGTTTGCCTTGATGGCGAAAACATTTGCCCAGCAAGGCATTGATTTGATTATCCCGATGTTGGGTTACTTTGGCGTGCTTGTGCTTGCCCTGTTGCTTCACGCCACTGGCACATTGATGTTGCTGCTTAAAATATTCGGCAAAGTTAGCCCCATCACCTTTATGAAAAAGATGGGCACTGCCCAAGTCTTTGCCTTTAGTACATCAAGCTCCAATGCCACCATCCCTGTCACCCTGCAAACCGTTGAAAAACACTTGGGTGTGGATGAATCCATCGCATCGTTTACCGTGCCATTTGGCGCAACCATCAACATGGACGGCACAGCCATTATGCAAGGCGTTGCCACCGTGTTTATCGCCAATGTCTATGGTGTTGATTTAGGGTTAACGGAGTATTTAACCGTGATTGGCATGTCTGTATTGGCATCCATTGGCACAGCTGGTGTACCGGGTGTGGGTTTAATCATGTTGGCG
>JALSGX010000035.1 GCA_026982535.1 Ghiorsea sp.
AATTCGGCATCACTTAATTCACGCAATTCTTTAGCCTTCATCGTCCAACTCCGCGTACAACTACTTTGGTGCGAATGGGCAACTTCGCTGCTGCACGACCCAATGCCTCGCGCGCCAACTCTTCGCTCACACCATCCATTTCAAAAAGAATACGACCAGCACGCACTGCAGCCACCCAATACTCTGGAGAACCTTTACCCTTACCCATACGGACTTCCGCTGGTTTTTTCGACACTGGCAAATCAGGAAACATACGAATCCACACACGCCCCTGGCGCTTAATGTGGCGAGTCATTGTAATACGAGCAGCCTCAATCTGGCGTGCAGTAATACGACCCGGCTCCATAGCTTTGATGCCAAAATCACCAAAATTTAAGCTTGCGCCACGCGTCGCCTTACCACGAATGCGTTGAAGTTCTTTATGATGCTTGCGCCAGCGCACTTTCTTCGGTTGTAACATAACTCTAAATCTCCGTTACGCGTTTGCGGTATCCGCTTCGCTCGCGCCAAGCTTTTCACCGTTAAACACCCAAACTTTTACACCAATAATGCCATATGTTGTTGCAGCCTCTGCAACACCATAATCAATATCTGCGCGAAGTGTGTGCAAAGGAACTCGACCTTCCCTGTACCACTCCATGCGAGCAATGTCCGCGCCGCCTAAACGACCTGAACAGTTAATACGAACACCTTTGGCTCCCATACGCATCGCGCCTTGAACTGCGCGCTTCATCGCGCGGCGAAAAGCCACCCTGCGCTCAAGTTGAAATGCAATATTTTCTGCAACCAACTGCGCTTCAGCCTCTGGGCGTTTGATTTCTACAATATAAATCTGCACTTCTTGCCCAAACTTATGTAGCAAGGCTTTGCGAAGAGTTTCAATTTCAGATCCTTTACGACCGATAATAACTCCAGGGCGCGCAGTATGCACAGTTACTTTCACTTTGCCAGCGGGTCTTTCAATGACAATGCGTGAAACACCTGCATGCTTAATCTTATCCTTGATAAACTTACGCATTTGGATGTCTTCACGAAGCTGACTGCCAAAATCTTTATCTTCTGCATACCAAACGGATTCCCAGCCGCGTGTAATCCCAACTCGAAAACCAATTGGATTGACCTTTTGTCCCATTCCAGAACTCCCTTAACTGCGTTCGCTCACAGCCACTGTGACATGACTATGACGATGAAAACGTTGACGCATACGCCCCATACCCTTCGGACGATAGCGCTTTAGAACTTCCCCTTGGTCAACCTTAATGGTTGAAATCAAGAGATTGTCAATATCCAAGCCGTTGTTTTGCTCAGCATTGGCAACAGCAGACCGCACAACTTTTTCTATAATCCGTGCAGCCTTCTTCGGTGACAACGACAACACAGCTAAAGCACGCTCAACTGGCAAGCCACGAATTGCATCAGCAACTGTACGAGCCTTTTGCGCGCTAATGTGTGCATTTTTATGTATTGCACGCACTTCTTCAGACATAACCTATTTACCTCTTCTTCCGCGCTTTCTTATCGGCGCCATGACCATAATAAGTACGCGTTGGCGCAAATTCCCCCAGTTTGTGACCTACCATGTTTTCAGAAACAAACACAGGAATAAACTTATTGCCGTTATGCACAGCAAAGTTCAACCCTACAAAATCAGGTGAGATAGTCGATCGGCGCGACCAAGTTTTGATAACACCTTTCTTCCCATTCTCAATTGCAGCCATTACTTTCTTCTCAAGAGAAGCTTGAATGTAAGGACCTTTCTTTAATGAACGTGCCATTTTCTAGCTACCTCACTTCTGATTGCGACGACGAATAATATCACGATTCGAAGTCTTGTTCTTTTTGCGCGTCTTACGACCTTTGGTTGGAACACCCCAAGGTGTTACTGGATGGCGACCACCTGAAGTTCGCCCTTCACCACCACCATGTGGATGGTCAACAGGGTTCATGGCCACACCACGCACATGAGGGCGTTTGCCTAACCAACGCGAGCGCCCTGCTTTGCCAATCTTACGGTTAGCATGGTCAGCATTGCCAACAACACCAATGCTTGCCATGCAACGCAAATCAACTTTACGGAACTCACCTGAGGGCAACTTCAAAATTGCCTTTCCATTTTCTTTACCCATAAGCTGAACAGATGCGCCAGCTGTGCGTGCCATTTGCCCACCTTTGCCTGGCTTTAGCTCAACATTGTGCAGCATCGTACCCACACGAATATTCCCTAATGGCATGGCATTACCTGGACGAATTTCTGCTTCAGAACCTGATACAACCGTATCACCAGCACGAAGACCTTGCGGTGCTAAAATATACCGCTTATCACCATTTTTGAACACAACTAGCGCAATGTGAGCTGTGCGGTTCGGGTCATATTCAAGGCGCGCAACTTTACCTTCTATTCCTTGATTGTCACGCTTAAAATCAATCAAACGATAAAGGCGCTTGTGCCCGCCGCCACGATGACGCGAAGTAATACGACCATGATTATTGCGACCGCCAGATTTTGTAAGACCCGCTGTCAAGCATGCTTCTGGTCCACCTTTATGCAAATCAGGGTTCACAATCGCAACGCGCCCACGAGCACCATTGGTCATTGGTTTCCATACTTTAATTGCCATATCTTATGCCTCTTCTACTGCTTCAAGCGACTGACCTTCTGCCAGACGAATCACAGCTTTACGATAACCTGAACGAGTTCCAGAATACATGCCACGACGCTTTTCTTTACTCGGCATGTTCAAAACTTGAACCTTAACAACTGTTACCTCAAAGATTGCCTCAACAGCCGCCTTGATCTGAGCCTTTGTGGCATCAGACGCAACACGAAATGTATATTGGTTTGCCTCACCCGTTGCTTGATAACTCTTTTCAGTAATAACGGGCTTACGGAGTGTATTGAAATGATGATACTTCGCGCTCATCCCTCACCTCCCAAGCGTTTTTCAATATTGATCAGTGCGGCTTCAGTTAAAACCAAATGATCAAACTTTAACATATCATGCAAATTCATCTGCCCATCCAATACAACTTTGCTCAATGGCACATTCCGACTAGAAAGCACAAGCTTGCGATTCTCTTCAGCTAAAACAAACAAACCTGATGATACCTGAAGCTGATCTCGCACAGATATGAATGCTTTCGTTTTAACTTCTTCCAAGCCAAGCTTGTCCACAACAATCAAGCGACCTTCGCGAAGCGCATCGGAAAGAACAACTGCCACTGCGCGGCGGCGCTCTTTTTTATTGATGCGTGTATTGTAGTCATGCGGCTGTGGCCCATGCGCTGTACCACCATGACGCATCTGGTGGGCACGGGTTGTACCTTGTCGCGCACGCCCAGTTCCCTTTTGCTTAAAGGGCTTTTTGCCTCCGCCTGATACATCAGCCACAGTTTTTGTGCTGTGCGTTCCAGAACGCTGCGCATGGGCTAGAGCATGATAAACACGATGCACAAGCCCCGCATCCGCTTCCAATCCAAAAACCGCATCACTTACCTCACGAGAGCCAACTTCGTTATTGTTTTGGTCAACAATTTTAACTTCAGCCACTTTATGCTCCCTTTACCGCAGGACGAAGCTCAAGCAGTCCGTTTTTGGCGCCAGGCACTGCGCCTTTAACAAGAATACGATTTTGCTCTTCATCAATGCGAACAATTTCAATGTTTTGCGTTGTAATGCGTTTATGACCATAGTGACCAGGCATTTTCTTACCTGGGAACACACGACCAGGCCATTGGCATTGACCTGTTGAACCCATTTGGCGATGCACCTTTTCTGCACCATGTGAAGCACGCTGACCGCCAAAATTGTAGCGCTTCATCACGCCCGCAAAACCACGACCTTTCGAAGTGCCTGAAACATCAACTTTTTGACCCACCTCAAATACTGACGCTGTTAAGTCTTGACCCACTTCCAGATCAGGCTCACTTTTCAGCCTAAACTCTTTCAAACCACCCATAACTTCTTGGCCATACTTAGCGTAATGGCCTTGTAGAGCCCGAGAAGTTTGTTTTTTTGCTTTACCAAAACCGACTTGTACAGCATTGTACCCATCTTTTGCGACTGTACGCAAAGCAATCACTTTACACGGCTCGACATTCAGCACAGTGACAGGAATTACTGAGCCATCTTCGGCAAAAATCTGTGTCATGCCTGCTTTACGGGCAATTAAACCAGTACTCATGATAACGCCCCTTAAAGTTTAATTTCGACATCAACGCCAGACGGCAAGTCTAGCTTCATCAACGCATCCACTGTTTGTGGGGTTGGCTTTTCAATGTCGAGGAGACGCTTGTGCGTCCGAATTTCAAATTGCTCACGCGAATCTTTATATTTATGCGGAGAGCGAATTACACAAAACTTGCGAATCTTGGTTGGAATCGGAATTGGACCCCGAACTTCTGCACCAGTACGCTTTGCTGTTTCTACAATATCTTGAGCACTTTTATCCAAAACTCTGTGGTCAAAAGCTTTCAAGCGAATACGAATAGTTTGATTTGCCATGATATACTCTTATTACTTATTAATATCAGTTACAACGCCAGCGCCCACTGTGCGCCCACCTTCACGGATAGCAAAACGAAGCTCCTTATCCATAGCGATAGGTGTAATCA
>JALSGX010000036.1 GCA_026982535.1 Ghiorsea sp.
AAAGCTGACATAAAAAAAGGGTGGCAAAAGCCACCCTCGATAAGCATGTTTATGTGTAAAGCTTAGTAAGAAAACACCAAAGAAGCTGACAAAATCGTATCTGACGCTTTGGTTCCTGTTGGTGCTTTGGAATTGTTTTGCACGGCATATGAAATCTTGCTGGATAGATTACCAGATACTTGGTTGGTCAGCGCTGTCACTGAATTGGTGATATAACCTTCTTGACCACCTTCGGTTTTCAATTCTTGCGAGAAGGTTGCAATCTCACTAATTTTCCAATTAAACACGGTTGATGCACGCACGACAGTGTCGGATACTTTTGCACCTGTCACAGCTTCTGTTTGCCTCGCACCCGCACCAACTTCTGCATTCCATTGTTTATCATCTGATTTAAGAATATCAAAACCATAACCCACCGTTTCACTGGTACGGCTGTTGTAACCACCGAACTTGTCTTGTTCATACCCAAAGCGCACAAACATATAGCCTACACTTAATGATTTCCAATCCCCTTGTACAGAAAGATTATATTTCTCAGCGGTGACTGCACCCGTATCTTTGGATTGTAAAGCAGCAGCCTCAACCGTACTACGCCAATCATCACCATCATTAATCGCTTTACCTTTTAAGTTAAGCGAGCTTGTATCTGTATTACCACCCGTTTGTACAAAACCAAGCTCAGCATTGCCCGCCCAATCTTGTGCCGCCGCTGAACCCGCAAAAGCCAACAGCATAAAAGCCATAAGTATATTGCGCATATCTTTCTCCTTTTTTAATCGCGACGCATAGTAGCGTGGACTTACCATTTTTCATGCGACAATTATCACTTGATGGAACAAAAACACCCTGCTTTTGTGAAATGCTCGCTACATGTTATGCTTGGGCGCAGGATAACTCTCCAGAAGACGGTACTCCCATGTTTGCAAGCAAACACGAGACCGAAGCGGAACGGGGTAATATGAAAAATAAAACAACGGCTGCCACTTTATTGGCAGCAAAACATGCGCATCAGCCACAAGTTTGGTTGACTGCCTATGATGCAGGAGCTGCCCGCATAGCGGAAGAAGCTGGTGTAGATGTCATTCTTGTGGGTGACTCTGTGGGCATGGTCAACCTTGGTTATGACAGCACGATTCCTGTGACTGTTGAAGATATGATTGTGCACACCTCCGCCGTGGTGCGTGGTCGCAGCAAAGCATGGGTGGTTTGCGACTTGCCCTTTGGCGCTTACCAGCAGTCTCCTACGCAAGCTTTTAACACCAGCGCACATATCTTGCGGCAAACTGGCTGTGATGCCGTCAAACTTGAGGGCGGAAAACACATGGTGGATACCGTTCGCTTTTTAAGCCAACGCGGTATTGCTGTTGTTGGTCATGTGGGTTTAACACCGCAGTCTGTGAAACAGTTTGGCAACTACAAACAGCGTGGCACAACTCAAGAAGAATACCAAAGTATATATGATGATGCCTTAGCCTTAGCCGATGCTGGCGCAGTTGCTGTGGTACTTGAATGTATCCCAGCCAGCTTGGCTGAGAAAATTACAAATCATGTTGCTATTCCCACTGTGGGTATTGGCGCAGGACAAGCTTGCGACGCTCAGGTCTTGGTATGGCATGATGTGCTTGGCTTATCAAAAACACCCCCCCCTTTTATCAAGCCCTACACCAACCTTAGAAACCAGGCCATTGCTGCCATCTCAGCATGGGCACATGATGTGCGGAACAAAACATGAAGGTTTGCGGCACAGCAACAGAAATACAGCATGAATTAGCCAGCCTTGATAAAGAGCGCATTGCCCTTGTACCCACCATGGGCTGCTTGCATGAAGGACATATATCGCTGATAGAAAAAGCCAAGCGGTTGGCAGATGTTGTGGTGGTCAGCATTTATGTCAACCCACTTCAATTTGGTAAAAATGAGGATCTGAGCATCTATCCTCGCCCTTTTGCAGATGATATTAAAACTTGCCAAAATGCGGGGGTTGATTTTGTTTTTCATCCTGAAAGCCTTTACCCTGACCATGGTATTCAAGTCGGGTTGCAGGTGCATGGTTTAAGCCAGAAGTTATGTGGAATAAGTCGTAAGGGGCACTTTGATGGTGTAGTCACGGTGGTGAATATTTTATTCAATATTATTCGCCCACACCTTGCTGTTTTTGGTGAGAAAGACTTTCAGCAACTTCGCATTATCCAGCGCATGGTAGCCGATTTGCATATGCAAGTTGAAGTGGTCGGCGCAAACATTGTACGAGATGATGATGGGTTAGCCAAAAGCAGTCGCAACCGTTACTTAAGCGATGATGAACGCCAACAAGCCAAAGAAATCTATGCGGCACTTCAGTTGATGAAACGCCAGGCAAACCAATGCTCTAGTATTCAGGAGTTCTTGGCTCTAGGATACAAGCATTTGCACCAACACCGTATTGAAGTGGAGTACTTGGAAATATGTGATGAAGTTACTCTCGAACCCATCACCAATATCCGAATCTTCTCAACAGCCCGAATCTTTATCGCGGCCAAGGTTGGCTCAACCCGCTTGATTGATAATTTATCACTCAGCAATCACGAGGAATAGTCATGCGTATAACCCTATTAAAATCCAAATTACACCGTGCAACAGTTACCCATGCTGAACTGAATTATGAAGGCTCATGCGCCATTGATATAGATTTGATGCAGGCCGCCAATATCTTACCCTTTGAACAGCTTCATATTTATAATGTTAGTAATGGTGAACGGTTCACAACCTATGCTATTGTTGCTCCCTCTGGCTCAAATACCATTGGCATCAATGGTGCAGCAGCACACAAAGCCAGCGTGGGTGACACACTGATTATCTGCACTTATGCCGAATTTGAAGCGCAAAAGGCGGCAGCATTTGCCCCTGATTTGGTGTATTTAACCCAAAATAATCAAATCAGCCACCAAACCAAAGGTAAGCTGGCACAAAAAGCACGCTAAGTTTCGCAATTTTCTTATTGATGATATAAGCTGCGCCCACCATGTCTGAAACACTTATCCTTCTAACCACTGCCACTTATTTCTTGGGCGCTATTCCTTTTGGCTTGCTGTTTGCCCGCTGGCTTACAGGCAAAGACCCCAGAGACCACGGCAGCGGCAACACAGGTGCAACCAACGCACTCAGAACGGGTGGCAAAAAAGTTGGTATTTTAACACTCATTGCTGATGTATTTAAGGGTATGATTCCTGTGAGTATTGCTATGGCGTTAGGCTTTAATGAGTCTCAAATACTCATGATCGCTTTAGCCGCATTTCTTGGGCATATCTTCCCGATTTATCTTAAATTCAGAGGTGGCAAGGGTGTTGCCACGATGTTTGGTGTACTTCTTCCTTGGGAACCTTTAACGGCTGTGCTTAGTTTTGCAGTATGGCTTATTGTATTTAAATTAACCCGCTATGTGTCTCTGGCATCCATACTTGCAAGCTTCACACTGCCTTTGGCTGCGTGGGCTCTGGATGCAAGCGATACTGCAATCATGGGTTGTTTAATTGTGGGCGGGCTGGTTACTATTCGCCATCATGAGAATGTAACCCGCCTCATAAAAGGGACAGAGCCTAAAGTTTAAGCAAAGGACGCGATAAGGGTATGAATGTCCTTATCGGTGACATCTTCTGCGATAAAGGCATCACCAATATCGTGCAACAAAATATAACGAATCAAGCTGCCAACATTCTTTTTATCATGCCCCATGACATTTAACCATTGCTCGGCTGAAAACCGCGGCACATCCACAGGCAACTCTAAGGCTTCTAATGCTTTGACCATCCTAGCCTCCGTACCAGAGGGCGCATACCTTAACTGCTCAGATAACCTTGCTGCCATGCGCATACCAATGGCAACAGCCTCACCGTGTAAATAGCTGGTGTAGTGTGTCATAGATTCAATAGCATGACCAAAAGTATGCCCGAGATTGAGCAACGCGCGTGCGCCTTGCTCTGTCTCATCCTGCATCACGATTTCAGCCTTGTATTTACACGATGCAATAATCACTTTACTAACCACTTCAGCATCCAATGCGTGAAGTTGTTCAGCATATTGCTCTACATAGTTAAAAAAGGATTCATCCCAAATCGCGCCATATTTAATCACTTCAGCAAGCCCCGCTCGCAGCTGATTGGGCGCTAAGGTTTGCAATACATCAGGATCAATCCATACAAGCTTAGGCTGATAAAATGCACCAATCATATTCTTGCCAAGCGGATGACTGACCGCTGTTTTACCACCCACACTGGAATCGACTTGTGCCAATAGCGTGGTTGGCACTTGTACAAACGGAATACCACGGCGGTAACATGCTGCGGCAAACCCCGCAATATCACCCACAACGCCACCGCCAAGCGCAATAATAGGCTCATTACGCGAAAGCTTACGATTCATCAATGTGTCTAAAATAGCTGACCATGTTTGTATAGTTTTATACTGCTCACCATCAGGCATAATATGCTGAGACACTTGCCAACCTGATGCTTCTAATGATGACTGAAGCACCTCCAAATAAAGTGGCGCAACCACATCATTACTGATAATAAGACAGCGGGAAGCTTGCCCAAAAAGCTTGGAGCAAGCATCACCAATATTTTTTAAGCACCCTGATTCAATGTGAATCTCATAGCTTCGATCAGCTAAGTAAACGGTATATTGTTGGATAGCACTCATGCGGCTATTCTGACAGAAAAGCAGCAACTTTATCTACTGCTTCCTTGGTGTTCATCAAACCTGTATCGATGCGAATGTCTGCCACCTCGGCATACAAAGGGTTGCGTTGTGTCGCGAGCGTAATCATTTTGAACAGCGGATCTACCCCATCCAGCAAAGGACGATTGCTATCTCCTGAAATGCGTTGTGCCAACACTGTCGGGCTGGCATCCAACCAAATCACTTTCCCCGCTTGTTGCATCAACTCTCGGTTATATTCAGAAAGAATAGCCCCTCCTCCCGTTGCAATCACACTATCTTGGAATTGTAACACTTCTTCTAAAGCTTGGGATTCCAAAGCCCGAAATGCGGCTTCTCCTTCTTGTTCAAAAATTTGAGGAATACTTTTGCCTTGCTGCGATACAATCAATTCATCCAAATCCACAAAGCTTAAAGACAATCGGGAAGCCAAAAGCTTTCCGATTGTTGATTTGCCTGAGCCCATCAGCCCAACAAGCATCATATATCAATTACCTGCCAAAAGAAGAGTCTGGCAACTCACCATTCGTTGCTTCTGTCTCAAATGCCGGCAAGGTAAATGTAATACTTGAAGATGATTCAGTACCCAGCACTTGTGTTTTTGCTGTAACTCGAACATCAATCCAAATTGCGCTTGCTTTTAGATATGTCAAATCAAAATTGGCAAGCCCATTTTGATCAGTAACCACTGAAATGGGGAGCGCTCCCGCAGATGCTAAAGGAGGATCTAACTGAGTATTGGCAGGGTATGTGATTGGTGGTGAAGCAGCGTTAGGCGCACCATGCTGTGACACCGTTGCATCACAAAAAGTAAACCCTGTGGTATGTGCAATATCTTCACCTGCATCCAATATCAGGTTTCGATTGGTGTCTTCATTGGTAAATGCACCTGTAATACATGGCTCAAAATATCTTGTAACACCTGTGCCATGAAAAAGGTTATGGTTATACCAATAACCTGTCTTAAATGTTGTTGGCCAGATTTGCAGGCTAACCACACCTCCAGGAATAGCTGCGCCACTACTGTCTGTTACAATCACAGACATTGGCAAAATATACTCCGTTGCATTAGGAACGGAAATTTTGGTGCCTCGACCAATCAATACTGAACCTGCTGTTGCGCCAACAATAATATTGGTTCTACCCTGCACCAAAGGTGTCGTGTTGATAACTTCCGCAAACACATCAATACCTTGTGCCCCACTGCTCAAGTTTCCTGATGTAAATACTGATTTCGCAACACCATTTGAATCAGAAAACACCAGCACAGGTGAAATACTCGCACCATTGGCTACTCCTGGAATTGAAAAGAATACAGGAGCATTGGCAATAGGCTGGTTGGAAGCATCGGTGACTGTTGCTGTGATTTCAGCAGTATGTTGCAAGGTTGCTGTGCTTCTAGGTACCACACCATTATTGGTCTGCACACGAATGGCTGACACCGCTGTTAAAGGTGGTGAAATAACAATCTGAGTGAAGTCTTGGGTAGCTGGAGTATTTTGATCCCACACTTGTATGGTTGCAACACCTGCTGTAGTACTGGTAAGTGACGCGCTTGCCACGCCGCCTACGACTGTTTGCGTAATCACATTGGAAGCAGCCACGGGTGGATTGGTTCCAGTCAATGTACCTTTTGTCGTCGCAAAAGTTACCGATGTAATGCCAGGCGCATTCACTGTTAAAGTATAAGTGTCACCTACAGCCATACCATACGGGTCAATGGCAGGTGCAGTAATACCAAAAGCTGTACCAGTTACCGACACAACATAATCCTGTGTTGAAGTGGCACCTGCCGCGGATACGGTAAGCGTTACATTACCTGCAGTTGTACCTACCACATCAACACTGATACTTCCGTTAACATCCGTATTGGTTGCCGATGGTGTAATTGTCACAGCCCCAGTTCCAGCTTGCGTTACCGTGACAGGCACATTGTACAGTGGTGTATTACTGGCATTTCTCACCACAACCTGCATGGTATCTTTAATGGAGCCATCATCTGTGATGTTCACATTGGTTGGTGATAAGCTCACTGTAGTTCCTACAACTTGGATAGGTATCTGCCGTACTACTGCAGGGCTCACCCCAGATAAAGTTGCTGTAACCGTTTCGACCCCATTAAGCCCTGAGGATCCCGCGGAAAAAGAAACCTGTGCCTTACCTGTGGCATCCGTTACACCTGATGCTGCACTCAACACACCACCCGATGCACTGAACAAAATGGTGGCATTGGCAACAACAGCATTGCTCGCATCCAAAACTGTCGCTGTAATTGTTGAACTATCTACACCATCACTGAGCACAGTAAACGATGATGCTGAAAGGTTCACGCTGGTAGGGGTCGTACCTGTTGTAGTCGTACCTGTTGTGGTCGTACCTGTTGTGGTCGTACCTGTTGTGGTTGTACCTGTTGTGGTTGTACCTGTTGTGGTTGTATCAGGCGCCGTGCCACAACCTGCCAAGATCAGCACAAGCATACATACAACACTCTTCCATAATTTATCAATACTATTCATTTTATCACCTTCTTATATTTTGTTACCCCGCATCATTAAACACCCGAACCAGCACTTAATATTTTAGGCGTAATAAATATCAGCAGCTCACTTTTATTATCTCGAATACTTTCCGCTTTGAATAACCAGCCCAAAAATGGAATTTCTGCTAAATAAGGAACACTTGATTTATCACTGGCGTTCTCACGGGTGTATACCCCACCAATGACGATGGTTTCACCATTTTTCACATACACATTGGTCGTTACTGTTTTTGTATCAATACCTGTTGTTGTACCAAAAGCTACAGGCGCATCCTTGCTTACCTTAACATCCAAAATAACACCACCATCCGCAGTGATTTGCGGTGTAACTTGGAGTTTCAAAGCAGCCTCAACCAATGTTACTGTGGCATTATTATTGGCTGTAGCAGGTGTTACAAAAGGAACTTGAAAACCTTGGGTTACCATTGCCATTTTCAGGTTGCTCGTCACAATTCTAGGGTTTGAAACAATTTTAGCTTCTCCATCAGCTTGGGCAGCTGAAAGCTCCAGATCCAGATTAATCGCATTGTTGAACGAGCCTAAACTTAGCCCAATTGCACCACCACTGCCTGCTGCTGGCAAGTCGACCAAGAAACCGCGCCCTGTTGCCGCAGTTTGCCCACCTGTGATGATATTACTTGCATTTGTAACTGTTGTGCCTGGTGCTCCTATTGCTATAGCTCCAGGAAAATTGTTGGCTGTTTGCTGATTGATACTCCCCCCCCAACGCACACCAAGGCTATGCGTAAAGGTATCCGAAGCCTCAACAATGCGTGCTTCAATCAAAACTTGTTGAATTGGCTTATCAATAACAGCAACAAGCCGCTTAATATTGTTGATGGCCTCCCGTGTGTCTTTAACAATAAGCGTATTGGTTCGTTCATCAACCAAAATACTACCACGGCTAGACATCAGCCCAGAATTTTCCGCCTTAGGCATAGCATCTTTATTTTTCTTCTTGGCTGTATCCAACTGTTCCTTTTGGGACTTCTCAAGCATCCTTTGCACATCTGTAACATTGGAATAGCTCAGTGTTATAAACTCTGTTAGCAACGGCTCCAATTGGAGCGATCCTTTCTTGGCTTCAATTTTCGACTCATATTCTGTACGCAATACCTCAACAGGCGCAACACGAAGCACATTACCATTTTTCTCTTTGCCCAAACCTCTAGCCGATAAAATAATATCCAAAGCTTGATCCCATGGTACATCAACCAAGCGCATGGTTAAGGTACCTGTCACATCATCCGACATAATGATGTTCAGGTCACTCATTTCAGCAATGAGCTTTAAGGCATTACGAATATCAATATCCTTAAAGTCAAAGGTAACTTTTTCGCCTGTATAGCTAAAGGCGCCATCTTGACCGCTTCCTCCACGAGCAGCTTTTGCCAAGGCAACTGGCATAAAGCTCAGTGAAAATACATTCCCTTGCTGAAAGCTGTTCACTTCAACCGCTTCACGCGGACGCACTACAATTTTAACATTGTTTCCCACACGGTAAGTATCAATTTGTGCAAGCGGACCTGCAAACGCGCGCAAATCTTGCGATATTTCTTTGCCTTGTGCCAAGGTTGCACGGCTAATGTTAACCACAGTGTTCCCATCTTCCTCATGTACATCAACCACAGGGTTTGTCGCGTCGGTACGAATCAGAACCCTTGCAATTGCACCATCTGGTTGAAAGTCAACACTTTCAACCTTGACTGTATCACCTGTTGAATGTGTTATTTTACCAAGACGAATCACCATTTGATCAGCACTGGTATCAACTTGGTGTGCCATCTCACTACTGGGCAGTGTATTGATAATCAAACGCAAACGCTCATCTGCTTCGCCAATCACAACTGATTTTACATGCTGTGTTGCATATTGAAATTTATCCTTCTTGAGCTTTGACTTGGCGCCCCATAAATCAACAATTAGCGTACGATTTTGGTTGGTAAAGAATGTATTATGGTTTGTATCCATATTTAAGCCATCAATCACGACCTCGGTAACACTTGCCTTATCTTGAACACTGATACGCTCTAACACTGTTGGAGATCCTTTTTCCAAACCTTCAATATCTGGCGCATCAAAGCGTACAATCAGCGTATGCTCCTGCTCATCTATCTCATACGCCAAAGCCTCACTCAGGCTCATCTCCAAGCGAACACCCAACTCATTAGCCTTAGGGAATAAGTAAACAACACCATCGCCATCGCCTTTAATTGCAACCACTTCAGGGTTAATGTCTGCACCAGGGAAAGTCATCACCAAGCGTGGGGGTTCGCTCAAATCAAATACTTGATATTCCAATGGTGCATCCGACTCAATAATCAGCACATCACCATCCTCAGAGTCCAATAGTGAAACACCCTGAATAATTCCTGCCATGGAAGCCGACGGAAAAATCAAAAAAGCCAACATCAAGCCAGCAACAAGAGAACCCTCTAAACCCTTACTTATCATACCTTTCTCCTAAACCTCACACCACACTTTAGCGTCCAGTTCTTTTCTTTTGCTTTTGACTACCCGTTTCTACAAAACGATAAGTCACCGCTTGCCCTTTAATACTGAGCATCTGATCTTTATTCCGGCGTAATTCTAAATTCTTAATATCCACAATGCGTGGCATTTCCCCCACACGCTTCAAAAAAGTGAGCAACTGCCTAAATGTTCCTGCAACAGCCAATGTTACAGGAACTTCGGCATAAATACTTTTAATACTTTCTTGCTCAGGCTTAAACTCTGAGAACGACAGCCCTGAATCCTTACCTGCCCAAGTTACACCTTCCAACAAGTCTGGAATCTGTGATTTTTTGGGCAACATATTCAACGCAATTTTTAACTGGGTTTGCAGTTTTTTATACTCTTCTTTTTTCTTGGGGATATTGCTGGCAAGCTTTTCATTTCGCTGCAGACGAACATGCTGACTTTCAACCTGAATCTTTTCCGCCTCAATTGCCGTTTGCAATGGCATCATAAACATAAAAAAGTAACCTGCAAATATAACGGCAACCACACCTACGAGTGCCAATACCTTGTACACCATAGGTATTGGAATCAGTGGTTTTAATACAGTCAAGTTGATATTGAGATTCATGGTGAAACCTCTTTATCACTTTTGCGCTTCGCATTCGCTGCTTGTTCAGCCAATGTTAAACGACGAAAAGAAAGTGAAAAAGAACGCACTTTTACATCTTCAACCTGCGCTGACTTATCCACCAAAAGCTGAACATCATCAAAAACTTCTGATTTATCCAGAGCTCTCATAAAATTAGCTACAGATTGACTACTTTCACCAAAACCATCAAGCATGAGCACTCCATCTTCATCTGCAAGCGATTGAAGCCAAACATTTTTGGGCATAACACTTGCAATTTCATTCAATGTTTCCAAGGAGCGAAAACGACCAGCTTGCAGCTCATCAACAATTTGCAACTTGCTTTCCACATCTGCTCTCAAACTATCAAGGTTTCTTAACTCTCCAATTTTCTTAGACAGCACTTTATTTCGCTGTTCTAAGCTTAAGCGCTCTTCTTGAAGGCTAGTCAGCTCCTTTGTTATAGACATATCGACACCAACAGTAATAGCAACCGAAATAGCAACAACCAGCAAAAAAACTATAATGTGCTCAATAATTTGCTGCTGTCTAAAAGACTCCCTATGTGGTAATAAATTAATCCGAATCATCAGTCAAAACTCCGCATTGCCAAGCCCACGGGTACGACCATCATTGGACCAATCGCCCGAACAGCTTCAATATCAAGACCTTGTGGCGAAACCTCAATATACTCAAACGGATTGAAAATACGCACCTCTATACCTAACCTATTGTACAATTCCAAATCAATATTAGGCAACAAGGCACAGCCACCACTAAGCATGATGCTCTGTACAGGGTCTTCAGTATTATTGGCACTATAAAAGTCCAATGAGCGACTAATCTCACTACCCAGATTGTCATAGAACTCTGCAATCACATTTGAATCAACCATTGCAATTGATTGTTTTTTCATCTCTTCAGCAGCACTAAAACTAATCGCATGAGCTTTTTGGATAAGCTCCGTCAAGTTTTGACCACCATAAAACTGGTCTCGAACAAACATCATCTTCCCATTACACAAAATATTTACATTGATAATATTTGCCCCTATGTTAACCAACGCTACTGCTCCACCTTCTTCACTATCACTATCCAATGCTTCTGCAGCATCCAATTCAATAGAGCTAACATCAAGCAAGCCAAGCTCTTCAGCAGCATTTTCAATAGCAAAAACAGCACAGTCAACACAGGTTGTGATAAGCCCTGCTTCACTCAACACCAGTTGATAGTCATCGACAACCTCGCGCTTGCAGGCAACCAGAACAACATCCATGACTTCAGGGTCATCTTCATTCACACCCAAAATTTGAAAGTCAGAATATACATCTTCAATATCAAAAGGAACATGCTGGTCTGCTTCAAAGCTAATTTGTGCTTCAAGCTCAAATTCAGTGGTTGTAGGCACTTGTATGGTTTTAATAATCAGCGCGTTTCCTGAAACAGCTATGGCAACATTCTTAACTTTTGTGCCTGACTCTTCCACGGCATCCAATAAAGCCTGCGATACAGCAATGGAATCAATGACTGTATTTTCAACAATCGCATCTCTTGGCAGAGGGATATTCGCAAAGGCTTTTAATCTATAGCCAGACTTTTTCTTCTCCAGCTCAATCAATTTGATGGCCGTTGCACTAATATCTACCCCAACCACAGCATCTTTTTTTCGAGAAAAAAGCTTCATTTGCAGTCCCCTGCTAAGATGTTACTCGCACACATGTCGCTAACATAGTAATATGAAACATTAAAGTCAAACCATCTTGACCCAACCGCAAGCATAAAAAAGCCTTGTTTAACATAAACAGCAAAATAATTTCATCATGACCAACCTAGCAAACACAAAAACACTAACCAAACATCTGCATAATATGTGATAGCACCCACAAAAAAAATAGCGCCCCAAAGGGCGCTATTTAGTCTTCAAGAGTACCCGATCGCCTTGATTAAAAAGGCTGGAATGTTGCTGGTGGCGCACCTGCGGCACCTGGCGCAGCGCCAAAACCTTTACAGTCACAATAACCTGAACTATCAGAGCTTGAACTATCAGAGCTTGAACTATCAGAGCTTGAACTATCAGAGCTTGAACTATCAGAGCTTGAACTATCAGAGCTTGAGCTTACAACCCAAACACCTGGCAAAGCACCACATGTGCAAGCATCACCAGCAGAAAGACCTGAACTGTCAGAGCTTGAACTATCCGAGCTTGATGCATAAACCACTGAGACCACACTATCTTGTGTCGTAGCCAGCATTAAGCCAGCCCCCATAAACAAAGTCAGCGCGAACACCAAAGACAATATTGATTTTACCATAATTAAACTCCTTATGCTTCATAAACAACTTCCCAAAGGATAAACAAGAAGTTACTTTTTTGTCAATTCGAACACTGACCCATACCAACCAAGCTGTCCGTGTTGCATATCACACTGCTTGCAAAACATATGAATGAATTCAATGAACAATATCCACACGCACCCCCTGTTGCTTAAGCAAATGCAGGAGATGCTTAGCATACACCAGCCAAAATAAGGAAATAGACAGCATTTCCAAAAACTCCTCAGCTACTTTTGCAAAGTGCCAAACCGTGTAGCTTTCCACCGCATAAAACTCCTTCAACATAGTATATATATTCCAAGGATGCTGCTTGTCTAGCCCTTCGATAAAGTCCAATCCAACTGCTACCGCCATACATGCCAATGCAGCAATCACCAATATCCGTGAGCCACTTACATTTAACTCTCGCCAGAGAAAATAAGTCATATACAAGCCAATACTGCCAAAAACAGGTACAAAAATAAGCTGCCATGGATAACTGGGAGATACATTTAGTATTGATGCTAAAAGACCTTCACCCTCTCGTTTCGCTATGACCTCAAATGCAGTACCTACTCGCTCATGAATTTGTGCTGCGTCATCAATCGCCATGTACATGAAAAACAATGCGATGATTAGCCAACCAAAAATTGGCTTACCTGCTTTCCTGCTAACCATGTAAATAAGCAATGCGGTTAATCCCGCGAAAAAAGTCTGGGTTGATGCAAACCAAGTTGCCACGCCATCCTCACGCGCAATATTCGACAACCGGCGAATGGCGCCAATGTCAGTAAACTTGCCATAGTTAACAAAAATATCCAAAAGCACAAGAAAAACTTCAATGACCAACACGAAAGCAAACAATACAAATAGGGCTTTTTTTTCAGGAATCTGAAAAAGAATGGGCTGATCGCTCATGTTTAATTATACACAACCCTAATCACTTTCCTTGCCTTACCACCTACATAGCCCACTGCATAAATCACCAAGCCATAATCCGAACCTGTGAACCACGCCCCCGTTGTCGAACACGCAATTTCGGTACCATTTAATGCAGCAGTTGAACATGCGAGTGCAGTGTAATTACCATAGGGGTCACCCACCCCATCACTGGTGCGAACCAAAGGTGACGCATAGTGATCAATGGGATCCAAAACATGGTCATCTGTTCTGTTACCACCAGTCACCCAAACAATGGCTCCATTCGTTGGAAAATCTACGCCCTCAACATTACCATGATGTGGCGCAGTAGCACTATACACGGGTATAGCAGGCGTGATGTTTCCATCGCTGTCAATATCCAAGCGGATATACCGCGGCAATTCCTTGTGAATTTCGTGCATGGTCACATCACCTTGCACTGCTTTTGAAAACAACACTCCCCCCCGCAGTGAAACCATACGGCTATCCAAAGGAGCGTTATCATAATACATGAGTTGACCATATGTAGTCGTCGTCACACCCCCAACCGTCACTGTAACCCATTGGTCTCCACTAGGGTTTCCGCGGTTGGCTCGCCACTCCGCATAATCACCTGCTGCAACAGGGTCGGGCAAATAGGTGTATGGGTCAACAGAAGAGTCCGTAACAGGATCCACACCTCGAGGGCTTGGCTCTTCGAAGGAAAATTCTCCTGTACTCTTCACTGGATTGGGATAGGTATAGCTATCAAACTCCGCATTATTCAACAATGCCCAGCCAATATAGTTGACTGCTGTTTCCGCATAATAAAAAGCCTCCGCTGACGACTCTGCTGCCACGCTGCTCTTTTGCGACGCGTCTACACTGATAAATACCGCTGCAGTAAGCATGGTCAACAGCAACAGCATAACCAGAGATGTTGCTAACACAAAACCTTGTTCGGCACCCCTGTTACTCATTGGACATTCCTCGGCCAAACCTTGAAAGATAGTTGTAAATCCTGCACCTGCATGTCCCTATCCTTATATTGTGCGGTTAATGTAATGGTTCGCACAGCTTGCAAGTCAGTGTTGTCCACGGGGGAAACTGTTAGACCCAAGTTTCCCGCCTTCAAATCCCGAATCAACTCTTGACAGTTGGTGCCATCATTAGGCATATCCCAACAAATATAAGGTGTTGGCGACACAGCAGTATTCGCTCTTAAATCAAACCACCCATTTGCAGCATCGGTACTACTGCATACTGCTTGCAAGTTTGCAACTGAAGACAAGGGCTGATAACGCAATGTTTGATTACCATCGTCCCAACACATTGCTTTGGCTCCTCGCAATTCAAACTGCATGATTTGAGACGCCAAAAACAAATCGTTCATAGCCTCAGACTTTTTACTCAATGCCTGTGCTGTTCTTGCTTGCGATACAAACATCGCTGACATGCCCGCCAGCACAAACATGGCTATACCCAGCGTGATAAGCACTTCAACCAAGGTAAAGCCTTTTTCATGATCATGATACAACGCATTCATTATGGTTTCCTCGTAATATGTGTTAGCAAAACTTTTCGTGTTTTCCCTGTTACGGTCCACGATACCCTCACTGTACGCACATTCACTGGACTAGAAGCTGCATTAGCAGGATCTTGCAACAAGACTCCCATTTCAGGCGCAGTTGTCGCACCTGAATGACTTGGGTGCCCTTTAGGAACGGGTGCTTTTGCGGGAAATTCATTGATAAGAATATTGAATGGTGTACGAATACCATTGTTCATCACGCAAGAAGATATCTCAGCACCTACCACAAGCGCTCCTGCCGCCACGCCTGCAATCTGACAATCCGGTGTTGGGTTGCTATTGGTATTCTGCCAGTCTTCAAGGATTTGCTCTGCCAAATGCACCGCGGCTACCCGCTCCTGTGACACTCTTTCAGACTGCATACTGGAAACATAAAAGCTACCCAGCGCCAACATGCCTACGCTAACAACAAGCAAAGTAACCATCACTTCTATCAAGCTAAAGCCTTGCTCTGCTTGATACGCTCGCCTCCTCACAAACTCAAACATACTGTCCCCGCTGTAGATGTTTGCTGAACATATGCTCTTCCAATCCTATTCACCACAATACACTTAAAATAGCTGCCAATACTAAGCTTAATGGTTCCAAAGTTGGTAGCTACGCCATCATTACCAAAGCTGGTGGATGCCTCGTTGCTTTTCAACACAATGTCGGGAGAAAACTGTTTCAAATCGATCACCTGGTGCTTACAGGCACTGCATGTATTGCCACTATTATCATCAATCACAACCGTGCTGTTTGTGGTATCGAACACAAGCTTCACATCCCTGCTTTCCGCAACAGCCAAAGCTCTAGCTTGTTTATACTTGGCAAGCATGGACATCGTTGCTGTATTAATGGCAGAGCGGTCGCGCCACTCTGAAAAAGCCGGCTCAGCAATAGCAATAAACACACCAACAACCACCATCACAAACATCATCTCAATGACTGTAAAGCCCGCTTGCACGGATACAGATGCTTGCTGACAACATACTTTTTCGCTTAGGCTTGGCGATATGCGCTGGTTCAAACTCACCCTGAAAATATTGCTCTCCATAACTTTATTGTCCGTGATTTGCATCACAGGCGCAATCTACTATTTGTCAAAAGGATTGCCACAGCTTACCAGCCTTTCTTCATATCAGCCACCCTTGGTTTCTCGCATTTTTAATGCCCAAGGTGAACTTATCGCCGAATATGCTGATGAATACCGTATTCTTACGCCGATGCCAGAAATACCCAACTTGGTCAAAAACGCCTTTCTTGCTGCAGAAGATGAACACTTCTACGAACACCCTGGCATTAACCCTGGTCGCATCTTAGCTGCCGCAATAGCTAACTTAAAAGCAGGGCACTCAGTGCAAGGGGCATCCACCATCACCCAGCAAGTCGCCAAAAACTTTTTACTCACCCGCGAAAAAAGCTATATTCGTAAAGCTAAAGAAGCACTATTGGCATGGCAAATTGAACAAACTTTCACCAAAGATGAAATCCTGTATTTATACCTCAACCATATCTTTCTTGGTCGTGGTTCCTATGGTGTGGCAGCCGCGGCCTGGCGCTACTTCCACAAAAACCTAGATGAGCTCACACTTGGTGAGGCCGCCATGTTGGCTGGCTTGCCCAAAGCGCCAAGCAGATATGCTCCCCACCTCAATTTGGAACGCGCCATTCAGCGGCGTAACACCATATTGTATCAGCTTAAGCACAGCGGTCTTGCCAGCGCGCGTGATGTAAACCTTGCGCTCAATGAGCCACTCATCATCAAACCTTTGGCAAAACGCAAGCTCACCAATGCTTATGCCAGCTTGGTTCACAATACTCTGGTTGACAAGTTTGGCAAAGCAACACTACGCAGGCAAGGTTTAACCATCATTGTCCCCTATGATGAAAGTGTTGAAAACGCAGCCATTAAGGCCGTTCATCATGGGGTACTCAATGTTGAACGCTTACAAGCTTACCGCACGCCTAAACACCATGAACCAACGAAGTGGAATCAACTACTTCAAACATGGAAAACACAACATAACGGTAAACTGATGGTTCGGGATGCGCTGTTCCCAGCTTTGGTTCAAGAGGTTCAAGCTGATGGCCGCCTGCTGGTTCATGACGGCTCACAAACATGGCTGATAAGTCCACCCAAATGGAAATGGCAAGCTGACATCAACGCCGAGAAAGAGCAACCAAATACAAAACACACACCAAGCTACTGGAAACCTGGCGATGAAGTGGTGCTTCGTGCCGATGGTCAAGGCGGTGTAAGCCTTAGCCAACAGCCTTCTGTACAGTCGGCCTTATATTCCATTGACTTGCATAAAGGAACGGTACTCGCCCGCGTCGGCGGCTATCATTTCAAATTTGGTGACTTCGACCGCGTTAGCCAAGCCAAACGCCAACCAGGCTCTTCTTTCAAGCCGTTCTTATATACGACAGCTTTAGAAAAAGGCTACACCCCTGCCACCATTGTTGTGGACGCACCCATTGTTTTTTCTGGTGGTTCTACTGATGACTTTTGGCGACCTGAAAACTATGGAAATCGTTTTGCTGGACCTGTAACACTTCGCAATGCCCTAGAACACTCACGCAACCTTGTGGCTATTCGTGTACTCCAAGATATTGGTGTCAATACTTTCTTGCATCGTCTGCGCGACTACCCATTTGAACAACGCTTCCCCAAGCAACTCGCGCTCGCTTTGGGTGTTGCTGAAGTTACTCCTGAGCACCTTATTGAATCCTATGTTGTAATTGCCAGTGGTGGCTTAAAATACAAGCCTGTGGCTGTGCAACAAGTGCAAGATCGCAATGGACAGACTTTACATCGCTCTGTGGCTGGCAATCGCTGCCAAGTATGTCATGCCGACCCTGTATTTGCAGTCAATGAATCCATGCGCCCTGCTGAGCGCATTTTAGACCCCGTGGATGCTTTCCTCATACAAAATATGATGACCGGTGTTATTAAACGCGGCACTGCGCGAAAAGCGGTTGGCAAACACTTCAAGCGCCCTGCTGCCGGGAAAACAGGCACAACCAATAAGCAGGTTGATGCCTGGTTCATTGGCTTTACTCCACAAGTGCTCACTGGTGTTTGGGTAGGGAAGGACAACCCCTCCCCCATGGGCAGAAAAGCAACGGGTGGCGGTGTTGCCGCGCCCATTTGGCTAGAAACCATGCAAGCAATCCATAAAAACCGTGAAGTGAAAGACTTTCAAGTTCCTGAACATGGTATTGAATGGGCATCTATTGACTACAAAACAGGCTTATTGGCGGGAGCAAACACCCAATACCCTTTTTTAGAAGCATTTAGGGAAGGTACTGCCCCCACTCAGATTTCAGGGCAACATACAGCAAGCCCTTCTGCCTCACCCCATCAAAAGCCCAACTTCTTTGATACTGAACTATAAAGGAGAAATATCATGACCTACCCCAACGCAACAATTATTAAAAAAGCAAACATCTACTATGACGGCGATGTTATTAGCCGAACCATCAAAACCGAAGATGGAAAAACCAAAACATTGGGATTTATGCAGGCTGGCAGCTATCACTTTGAAACCACTGCCTCTGAACGCATGGAAATCTTACATGGTGAATGTCGCGTGCGCTTGCAAGGGTCTGAAAGCTGGCATGTTTACAATGCAGGTGAATCTTTCGATGTGCCTGCCAACAGCGCATTTGATATTGAAGTAGCAGATGTGCTGGATTATATCTGCCACTTTGAGGATTAAATTAAACATTGAAGAAAGATCACCGTATCCACATCCAAGGCGCGCGCGTTCATAATCTTAAAAATATCAGCCTAGATATCCCCCGCAACAAACTTGTGGTGATTACAGGTGTATCAGGTTCAGGCAAGTCGTCGCTCGCCTTTGATACACTTTATGCCGAAGGGCAACGCCGTTATGTGGAATCCTTATCGGCTTATGCCAGGCAGTTCCTTGGCATGATGGAGCGACCCGATGTGGATGCCATTGAAGGGTTATCACCTGCCATTTCCATTGAGCAGAAAACCACCAGTAAAAACCCCCGCTCCACCGTGGGAACGATTACCGAAGTGTATGATTATTTAAGGCTTTTATTCGCTCGTGTGGGGCAGCCACATTGTTATCAATGTGGTGAAGTGATTACATCGCAACCTGCCAGTTTGATTATCGAACAATTAGAAAACTTGCCTGAAAGCAGCAAATTACAACTTCTCGCCCCCATTGCCCGCAACAAAAAAGGCGAGTTCAAAAAAGAAATCGAGCAAGCCATCAAAGATGGATTTGTGCGTATTCGTATTGATGGCGAGATTATGCCATTAGAGGATGCGCCTGAGCTTGAGAAAAATATCAAACATAATATTGAATTGGTGATTGACAGGTTAGTGGTCAAAAAAGGTATGCGCACCCGCCTTGCCGATTCTGTGGAAACCGCACTCAAATATGGCGAAGGTATGTTGATTGCCTTGATTGGAAGCGAAGAACAGTTGTTTTCAGAACACTGTGCTTGTGCTACTTGCGGCATTTCATACCCCGAAATCGAGCCTCGACTGTTTTCCTTCAACTCACCTGCAGGTGCTTGCCCGAAATGTGATGGTATTGGCAAACAAAGCATTTTTGACCCTGCCTTGGTCGTTCCTAACCCTGAACTCACCTTGGACGAGGGTGCTGTTGCCCCATGGGGTGGTCGAGAAACCTTTATGTATCAACAAACCATTGAAGCCGTTGCTAAGCACATGGGCGCAGATATGCAAACACCCTTCCAAGACTTGCCATCCGAAACACAACAAGCAATTTTGTATGGTACAGGTCGCAAGAAAGTGGATTTCGTCTTTGAAACAGCCACCCAAGCGCGCACAGTTAGCCGACCGTTTGAAGGGGTGATTCCCAGCTTAGAGCGCAGATATAAAGAGACATCATCCGAACAAGTTCGTGAAGAATTATCCCAATATATCAATATGATAGATTGCCCTGCATGTGAAGGTTCCCGCTTAAACACCACAGCCCGCCATGTTTTATTGGGCGACCTATCCTTACCCACCATCTGTAAGCTTCCTTTACGAGACACCCTGCTTTGGGTGCAACAACTCAAACTCAACAAGCAAGACCAAGACATCGCCGAAAAAATCTTGGAAGAAATTGCCGCTCGACTTGGTTTTATGATTGAAGTGGGCTTGGATTATTTAAGTTTAGACCGCACCGCAGGCACATTATCAGGCGGCGAAGCCCAACGCATTCGCCTTGCCACGCAAATCGGCTCGGCATTGGTTGGCGTATTGTATATTTTGGATGAACCCTCTATTGGCTTGCATCAACGCGACAATGATAGGCTATTAAACACACTCAAACGATTAAGAGACTTAGGCAACTCGGTGATTGTGGTTGAGCATGATGAAGACGCCATTCGCACAGCCGACTGGATTATTGATATGGGGCCCAAAGCAGGTGAACATGGTGGTGAAATCGTTGCTCAAGGTTCACTTGCCCAAATCCTTAAAAAGAAAACATTAACTTCGGATTATTTGACGGGTCGCAAGTCCATCAACATACCCAAGCGCCGTCCTGTGCCCAAAGAACATCCCATGCTTGGTATCACGGGGGCTTCCGAACACAATTTGCAAGATGTCACCGCTGAATTTCCAATTGGCAGATTTACTTGTGTCACAGGGGTATCTGGCTCAGGAAAGTCCACACTTGTATTGGATACATTATACCGCGCTTTTGCTCATGCTAAGGGCTTGAAAACTGAACGCATTGGTACGCACACCGCACTGATTGGCGAAGACAAATTAGATAAAATTATCGACATCGACCAAAGCCCCATTGGGCGCACACCACGCTCCAATCCTGCCACTTATACTGGCATTTTTACGCCCATTCGTGAGCTGTTTGCCGCCGTACCTGAAGCACGGGCAAGGGGTTACAAAATCGGACGATTCTCATTTAATGTTAAAGGTGGTCGCTGCGAAGCTTGCCAAGGCGATGGTGTTATCAAGGTGGAAATGCACTTCTTACCCGATGTGTATGTGAATTGCGAGACCTGCCAAGGCAAACGCTATAATCGTGAAACTTTGAACATCCGCTACAAAGGCAAAACCATCGATGAAGTCTTAAACTTAACGGTAGACGATGCTTTTGAATTCTTTCATGCCGTACCTTCCCTTAAACATAAGCTCAACACCCTACAACAAGTGGGCTTGGGGTATATCCGCTTGGGGCAAGCTGCCACCACGCTTTCAGGCGGTGAAGCGCAGCGGGTTAAGCTCGCCAAAGAATTAGCTCGAAAAACCACAGGAGACACACTTTATATCCTGGATGAACCGACCACGGGGCTGCACTTTGCCGATGTGGACAAGCTGCTGGATGTACTTCACGCGCTTGTGGATAGAGGCAATACTATCATTGTCATTGAGCACAACCTTGATGTGATTAAAACCGCCGACTGGGTTGTTGATATGGGACCTGAAGGTGGCGACAAGGGCGGGCAAGTCGTGGTTGCTGGCACACCAGAAACGGTTGCCCAACACCAAACTTCTTGGACGGGCAAATACCTTAAATCACATTTGAAGTGACCTAGCCTCGCAACATGTTAGGTTGCGGCAGTTCTTTGAAAATATAATTTGATTTTACGCAAAAAACTTTTGCATCCATCTTTCATTTTGGAGCGAACCAAGGTAAAAATGAAGGGCAACACCGCAGTTTAGCAGCGCTAAATGAGGATGTTGGTTTTCTTTTTTAACGCAGGTGTAGCCCAAAAGGGACATGGTGCAGAAGTTTTACACATTGAGGTATTGCTATGCTATTCGTTGCTGTCCGCGCTGCTCGCCGTGCTGGAGATATTATCCTTCGTCATTATGAAAACATCGATTCCTATACTATCAGGCAAAAACAAGATCGTGATTTCGTCACCGAAGTAGATAAACAAGCTGAAGACGCCATTATCCGAGAAATTCGCAAGCATTATCCCAAGCACGGCATTGTGGCAGAGGAGTCTGAGCGCATTCACGCCGATGCTGATATTCAGTGGTATATCGATCCGCTGGATGGTACGACCAACTTTATTCATGGTTACCCACACTTCGCTGTATCCATTGCAGCATGGCAAAAAGGTAAACCTTTGCTTGCCGTAATTCATGACCCCATTCGCAATGAAACCTTTGAAGCCAAAAGCGGTGGTGGCGCATTCTTAAATCGCCGCCGTATGCGTGTTAGTGATTGTAAACATGTCAAAAATGCACTGTTTGCATCGGGTTTACCCCCTTATCAGCGAGAAGGCATAGATGCATTCCAAAAGCGTATGGACAACTGTATGCGTGCTGCCGATGGTTATCGCCGTGGAGGCTCTGCCGCTTTGGATTTGGCCTATGTGGCTGCGGGTCGCATTGATGCCTATTGGGAAGCAGGCTTAAAATCTTGGGACATCGCCGCAGGTGTGCTCTTGGTGCAAGAAGCTGGCGGCATGGCAACAGGATTAAATGGTGAAAGCATAGATCTTGAAAAAGGTGATGTGCTTGTGGGCAATGATGCCATGCACCGAGGCTTTCAAAGGCTAATTCAAATCTAATGTTCAACCATCCAAATATCATGCAACTTTCTGCTATCTCGCAACCAGACCCATGTGTTTTTGTGATTTTTGGTGCATCGGGCGACTTAACCAAACGCCTTTTGATTCCATCGTTGTTCAACTTGTATACGGATAACTTATTACCTGAAAACTTTGCTGTTCTAGGCTTGTCTCGAGATGTGTACAGCACGGCATCTTTCCGTGAAAAAATGAGTCTGGATATTGATAAGCATTCTCGCAGGGATGATTTTAATCAAGATGATTGGGCATCATTTTGTGCCAATGTTCACTACTTACAAGGTAAGTTTGACGACGCACAAACTTTTCAAAACTTGCAACAGTTTCTCAATGCTTTTCATGGTCGCCACAATACTGAAGGTAATGTGTTATTTTATATGGCAACGCCGCCACCTATTGCCGCTTTGGTTTCACAAGGTTTGGCATCTGTGCGCCTGAATCAAGAAGATCAAGGTTGGCGGCGCATCATTGTAGAAAAACCATTCGGCACCGACCTTGCCTCAGCCAAGCAACTGAACAAAACATTATTAACCTACTGGAAAGAAAGCCAAATCTATCGCATTGACCATTATTTGGGCAAAGAGGCGGTGCAAAACCTAATCGCTTTCCGCTTTGCCAACGGCATGTTTGAACCTTTATGGAACCATACCCATATCGACCACATCCAAATCACTGCCAATGAACAAATCGGTGTGGAATGGCGAGGAAACTATTATGATAAGGCGGGTGTTGTGCGCGATATGATTCAGAATCATTTGTTTCAAATGATGGCATACTTGTGCATGGAGCCACCCACATCCTTTGATGCGGAGGCCATTCGTAATGAAAAGCATAAACTCCTCAACACTGTGCGCATTTTGAAGCATGAAGAAGTCGCAACACATGCTGTGCGCGGTCAATATGGTGCAGGCTTTAACCCTGATGGAACACCCGCCAAGGCCTACCGTGATGAGCCGCATATCGCGCCTGATTCCAATACCGAAACCTTTGCCGCAATCAAACTTCGCATTGATAATTGGCGCTGGGATGGTCTGCCTGTGTATTTGCGCTCAGGTAAAGGCATGAGCCGTAAATCCACAGAAATCGTGGTACAGTTCAAACAAGCTCCCGACTTCACCTTTCGAGGAACCCCCGCAGCTGAACAGCTCGAGGCCAACCAGCTTATTTTTCGCATTCAACCCAAAGAGGGTATTGAGCTACATTTTCTAGCCAAACGCCCAGGTCCTTCCATGAACTTGCGCAAAGTGAATATGCGTTTTGAATATGATGAAGCTTTTGTTTCTCAACCAGGCACGGGCTATGAAACCATGCTTTATGATTGTATGCGTGGTGATGCTTCTTTGTTTTCCCGGTCTGACTTGGTCGAAACTTCTTGGCGTATTGTACAACCCATACTGGATGTGTGGCACAAAGAAAAAGCAACCCACTTTCCCAATTATCCCTTTGGCTCTTGGGGGCCTAAAGCATCTTTTGAACTGTTAACCCCCCGTGACAAGCGCCGATGGCCCACCCGATCATCCAAGCAGGCATTAAGAAAAATACCTATGTTTGAAGACAGCGATGAAGCCATGCTCAGCGCGTTTTCATCCATGCTGAAATCCGTGGTCTTTGATGCCGGCGACCAAATTGTTGACGCGCAAAGTCAGGCACATGAGCTATTTATTATCCGTATTGGTGAAGTGGAAGTGCGCAACAAACAAGGCAAAGTTCTAAAAACTCTACAGCAAGGGGACATTTTTGGTGAGTTGAGCTTGTTCAGCACTAAGCAATTGGATACCAACACCTATGCCAAAACCTACTGCGCATTATACACCATGAGCAAACGAGATTTTTGTCGTGTGCTGATGGATAACCCCTCGTTTACAGAGCACATGAAACAAATTGCGCGCGATCGCTATGATATTATCGTGGATGACCACGACTGGGCAGAATCTGCAGAAACACAAAGTACTTAAAGGAGCTTAACCATGAAATTAGCTATGATTGGATTGGGTCGCATGGGCGGCAATATGGTCAAACGCCTGATGCAGGGCGATCATGATGTGGTGGCATATGATGTGGACACAACGCTGGGAGAAGCTTTGGCCGATGCGTTTGAACGGGTGCAAGCTGCCAGTGACTTAAAGGATGTGATTGCCAAGCTTCCTACACCTCGTGTGTTATGGGTAATGGTTCCGCATGAATATGTGGATGATACCATTACCAAGCTTGTTGAGGCAGGTGTTGAAGCAGGTGATTTAATCATTGATGGTGGCAACTCCAACTACAAAGAAGGGCAACGCCGTGGCGCGGAGCTTGCAGAGCAAGGTATCTTATTTGCCGATTGCGGCACATCAGGTGGTGTTTGGGGCTTGCAAAATGGCTACTCCTTGATGATAGGCGGTGAAAAAGCTGCGATTGACTTGATTGCACCTGCTTTGACCACACTTGCGTCCAATGATGGCAAAAGCTGGGGACACATGGGGCCAATCGGTTCGGGTCATTTTGTGAAAATGGTACATAACGGTATTGAATACGGTATGATGCAAGCTTTTGCTGAAGGCTATGACATCATGAAAGCCAAAGAAGAGTTTGATTTGAACTTGGCACAGGTTTCAAGGGTTTGGCAACATGGTTCTGTGGTGAGTTCATGGTTGCTGGACTTAACCGCTGACGCACTCGACCAAGATGTGGAGCTTTCTTCGCTCTCGGACTGGATGGATGACTCCGGCGAAGGTCGCTGGACAGTCCATGAATCTGTCGATTTGGGTGTTCCTGCACCTGTGTTGACTTTGGCACTCCAAATGCGCTTTAGAAGCCGGCAAAACAATGCGTATGCTGGTAAAATTGTGAATGCGCAGCGGGCAGGCTTCGGTGGGCACAAAATTAAGCCAGCCAAGAAATAATATGATTTTTGATGCCCATACATTAAAATGCTTCGCCACAGATAAGGAAGCGGCACGATTTGTGGCAGATGAAGTGGTTCAAGCTTGTACCCAAGCCATTGAAGCCAAGGGTGTGTTTCATTGGGTGTTGGCAGGCGGTAGCACGCCGAAGTTGTGCTACCAGCTATTGCGTGATGCGGATATGGATTGGGCGAAAGTCCATGTGTGGTTTGGCGATGAACGCGCGCTTGAGCTTGGTCACCCCGATAGAAATGAAACCATGGCTCGTCATGCCTTGTTAAACCATGTGGCGATTGTGCAAGAGAACATTCATAGCGTTGATTTCACGAACGGCACACAAGCCGCCGCCGAAACTTATGCTCAAGACATCGCAACCATCAAAACCTTTGATTTGGTGATGCTAGGCATGGGTGAAGATGGGCATACAGCAAGCTTATTTCCCAACCACGACTCGCTGAAAAGCGACAGTTTAGCCATTGCCGAGTTTGATTCGCCCAAACCCCCATCTGAGCGAGTAAGCATGGGTTTCAAAGTTTTGA
>JALSGX010000037.1 GCA_026982535.1 Ghiorsea sp.
TTTGGTGTATCTGGATAATGCGGCAACCACGCAAAAACCGCAATGTGTGATTGATAAGGTGAAGCACTACTACGAAAAGGATAATTCCAATATCCATAGGGGTGTGCATTCATTGTCTGAGCGCGCTACCCAAGCTTATGAGGAAGCGCGCGAAACTGTGCGTCATTTCTTCAACGCTAAATCAAGCAAAGAAGTGATTTTCACCCGTGGCACCACTGAAAGCATCAACCTTGTGGCTTCATCGTGGGGGGGCGCAAACATCGGTCAAGATGATGAAATCTTGATTACCCACATGGAACATCATTCCAATATCGTGCCTTGGCAAATGCTTTGTGAGCGCACAGGCGCAAGGCTTAAAGTCATCCCCATGAATGAAGCGGGCGAGCTTGATTTGGCAGCTTATGCCGAGCTATTAAGTGAGCGTACCAAGCTTGTCTGCATTGTGCATATGTCCAACGCTTTGGGAACGATTAACCCCATTGCTCAGATGATAAAACAAGCCCATCAAGTCGGTGCCAAAGTATTGATTGATGGCGCACAAGCTGCGGCACATCTTAAAACTGACTTGCAAGCTTTGGATGTTGATTTTTATGCCACATCTGCGCATAAAATGTATGGTCCGACAGGTGTGGGCGTGTTGATTGCCAAAGAAGATCTATTGAATGCCATGCCACCGTACCAAGGTGGCGGTGATATGATTTTGATGGTGACCTTTGAAAAGACACAATACAATGAACTGCCGCATAAGTTTGAAGCAGGCACACCCAATATCGCTGGCGTGATTGGTTTTGGTGAAGCCTTGAAATATATCAGTAATATTGGTTTTGATGCCATTGAAAAACGAGAAAAAGAGTTGCTGGCTTACGCCACTAAAAAGGCGCAAAGTTTTGAAGGTTTGCGTCAGATTGGCACGGCCACAGATAAAGCATGTGTACTTTCCTTTGTTTTGGATGGTGTTCACCCCCATGACTTGGGCACAATTTTAGACCGTGAGGGTGTGGCGATTCGCGCTGGGCATCATTGCGCCATGCCTGTGATGCAGTTTTATAATGTACCTGCCACGGCGCGCGCTTCATTCTCCATTTACAACACTGAAGCTGAAGTGGATGCGTTGTTTGCTGCACTTGAAAAAGCACGAGATATGTTTGCATGAAAATTCTTAACCACAAAGGCACAAAAACACAAAGGAAATCAAGATTATACAAAGCGTTCCTTAGCGGTTTTCCAATACCAACAATGCGAAGTGAGCAAAGCCGTATCAAAAGTATAAAAACTTTGTGCCTTCGTGTCTTTGTGGTTCCAAAAGGTTTAATATGTTCAGTTTAGGCGATTTATATCAACAGGTCATTATCGACCACACCAAAGCACCCCGCAACTTTGGTAAATTAGAGCCATGTTCACACGATGCCGAAGGTTTTAACCCATTATGCGGCGACCAGTTGCATGTGTATCTTCAAATCAATGAAGACGACATCATTGAAGATGTGAAGTTTGAAGGGCAAGGCTGCTCAATTTCAACAGCTTCGGCATCCTTGATGACGCAAGTGCTCAAAGGTAAAAGCGTGGATGAGTTTCACGCCTTATTTGGTGCATTTCATGATATGGCAACCGCAGATATGAATGAAGAACCCGATGAAGCCGTGTTGGGCAAGCTTGCCGTGCTTGCTGGGGTGAAAGAATTTCCTTCCCGCATCAAATGTGCCACATTATGTTGGCATACCGTCAAGTCTGCGATTGAAGGCGCAGATCAACCCGCAAAAACGGAGTAAAGCATGGCAACTGGGCAAATGATTACCACCACCCGCGATATTGATGCGATTTTAATTCCACTTGGCACGCCTGTGATTATCCCAGAAGGTGCGAAAGTTGCCATCACCCAAGAGCTTGGTGGCACATATACTGTGAGTGTGAACGGCAATTTAGCTCGCGTGGAAGGCAAAGATGCCGATGCATTAGGGCTTGGTGATGATGTTAAAAAGGAAGAACCTGAAGAAGTCAAAACTGCCAAAGGTCCTGTGGAAGAATCAGCCATTTGGGACGCGCTCAAAACGGTGTACGACCCTGAAATCCCTGTTGATATTGTCAACTTAGGCTTGGTTTATGATGTGCACATTGTGGACACCGATGAAGGTGGCAACCATGTGGACATCACCATGACCTTAACCGCACCAGGTTGCGGTATGGGGCCATTTATCGTCGATGATGTTCGTACCAAAGTCCTGGATGTTGAAAATGTCACGGATGTGCATGTTGATTTGGTCTTTGAACCGCCTTGGGATAGATCGATGATGAGTGATGAAGCCAAGCTTGAGTTGGGTATGTTTTGAAGTAAGCTCAATTCATGCCAAACAAAGCTCTCCAACACTTCACATTGGACTTGCCTCAGGCTCAACATGGCTCGGTTTGGGTTCATGCCTGCTCCATGGGAGAAGTCGCATCTGTAACCCCGCTGATTGAAAAACTATTGCAGGCTGGCAAGCCTGTCCACTTAACCGTAGTGACACGCACGGGCTATGCCCACGCCGAGAGACTATTCAAAGATAATATCAGCAAAAGCTGGCTGCCGTGGGATTTACCTTTTCTGATGGCTCGTTTTGTTAAGCATTTGCAACCCAGTCTGCTTTTACTCAATGAAACTGAATTTTGGCCAGGTATGCTCAAAGCCTGTAAAAAGCAAGGTGTATCTGTTGTGGGTGTGAATACACGCATATCCGACCGCTCCTTTCCCAAGTATTACAAAACCAGAAGGTTGTGGAAGCATTGGCTAGACCCCATCTCACTATTCCTTGCCCAAAGCGCTCTGGATGCAGAACGCCTGGCAGACATGGGCGTGCCCACATCTCGCATTAAAGTCGTAGGCAACCTGAAGTTTGCCATACAAGCCCCCAAAGTGGATGCTTTACAAATTCGTCAAATGATAGACCCAAGTGCCCAACGCCCTATACTTATCATAGCCAGCACGCATGATGATGAAGAAGCACAAATCCTTAGCCTGCTTCCAGAATGGCAGCGCATTCAACCCAATCTGCTCACTTTAATCGTGCCAAGGCATCCCGAAAGATTTAATGAAGTGGCAAAACTATTGCAAAAGCACGCCGTGCCTTATACCCGCTATGCCCAAGAACGCACAGGCAACGAAGCTGTTGTTTTGATTGATACGATGGGTGTGCTTACCAAGCTTTATACCATTGCAGACTTGGTGTTTATCGGTGGCAGCCTTGTCAATATCGGTGGGCACAATCCGTTAGAGCCTGCAATATGCGGGCGAGGTGTTATATCAGGAAAGCATGTGCAAAACTTTCGCGCAGTTTATCATGATATGCAAAAGCAGGGTGCGGCAATTATTGTGCAAGACAAAGCAGAACTTCACCAAGCGATTTCTCGCTTCTTAACAAAACCACAAGAGCTTCAGCAACTCCATGCCCAAGCAGCACTTTTTATGCACAACCAACAGCAAGTCTTAGAGCATATGTGGAATGAAATATTACCCTATTTGAATCACCAGGCTTAGGGTTTGCTATCCTCGATACGAAGGCATTTGTCCCATATCTTCAGGAAGACCACGCAATACCCAACCCTCCAATACAATATCATCAGTTTGCTCTTTCCGTTTTAGCCAATCAAAAAAAACCTTTTCAAAAGCGTGCTTATGCCGTTTATCTTGAATATGCACGGATACTTGCCAACTCCCATGCGCTTTTCCTTGCAGAGCGAAAACCAGCGCACCCAAATTGGGCAAATCCAAACGCCCATACAGCATAAAGCCTTGAGCATCAGCTTCTTGCTGCACAAACCCTTGAGCTTGTCCATGTTTCTCATGATAAAGCTGCAAGCGTTGCCCATGCTGTTCCGCGAAAAAAGGTAGTATATCTAATGGAAACTTTAGCCGCTCACTTTTATGGCATTGGGAAAGTGGTTCCATCATTTGCTTGGCTTGAGACACTGTTTGCTCGTGATATTGATGCAACATACTCGTCACCAAGCTCAAAGCCTGCTGCTGGGTAAGCAGGCGGAATTGCCCTGGCTTCTCGCGTTGTAATACTTCTAGCCAAACCTTACCCACAGGCACACCGGGGGGCACTTCAATGCGCACCCGATAATGACCCAATATCAATAATGCGCCTGCACCTTCTGGCAAAGGCTGCAAACGCCCTGATAATACACTACCATTAGGCCAAGGTAATAATGTGCCTCCTTCAGCACGGCTTACCTGCATCAACACAGGTAAGCTTACAGTCAGCAAGCTGGTCATGATGTCATACTTTATGTTTTAGGAGTTTGTAATAAAAGCATCAGCCGCACTTGTGCAAGTGGCAAACTGAGCTGTTGAGCAATAGACTGCATGTCCAAGCCCTCTCGATTTAGACGCATAATCTTGGTTGCCATACTGCTATCTTGAGGTTGGTCTTTCGCAACCTTTTGCTTCAGCGATGCTGTTTGTAACTTTTGCACATTGCGTTGCATATGCTCTTGTTCTTGCGCTGATGTGGTTTGTTTTGCCACTTCTGCCGTGGTTGTTGCTGACTCATGCTTGGGCATCTGACACATCACCTGATG
>JALSGX010000038.1 GCA_026982535.1 Ghiorsea sp.
ATGGAGTAAACCATGGCTTGCATGCGTTTGATGGGTTTATCATCAAACTGACCAAGGGCTTCTTGAGGAAGGTTCATGCCTGGCATCATCTTCATAATGCCGCTAATACCACCCATTTTTTGCATTTGCCCCATCTGCTCGGCAAAGTCCATCAAGTCAAACTTGCCTTTGCGCATTTTTTGCGCTGCTTTTTCAGCTTGTTCTTGATCAACATTGGCTTGGATTTTTTCAACCAAACCAACAATATCACCTTGGCCAAGAATGCGGCCTGCCATGCGCTCAGGGTCGAACAACTCAAAGGCATCCAGCTTTTCACCAGTGCCCACATAACGCACGGGAACACCCGTGCTAAAAGCAACCGATAGTGCCGCGCCCCCTCGCATATCCGCATCGGTTTTGGACATGATGCAACCAGTGAGAGGCACAGACTTGTGGAATGTTTCAGCAATTTCCAAGGCGGTTTGCCCAGTCATTGCATCAAGCACCAATAAGCGTTCAGTTGAGCCGACGGCTTTTTCAACAGCCTGAATCTCCGCCATAAGTGCATCATCAACCACTTGGCGACCTGCGGTGTCTAAAATAAGGACATGATGCCCACCTGTTCGTGCTTGTTTGAGTGCTGAAGCTGCCATTGTTTCAGGGCTATTGCCCTCACCTTGCAAGTAAGGAACATCGACTTGTTCGGCTAGGATTTGTAGTTGCTCTCTTGCTGCAGGGCGGGTGGCATCTACGGATGTGAGCGCAACTTTTTTACCTTGTGCTGTGAGTAGTTTGGCAAGTTTACCTGCTGTGGTGGTTTTACCTGCACCTTGTAAACCACATAACATGATAACCGATGGGATTTTTGCGGTGTTTAGGTCGCGGCGTTGCCCGCCAAGTACACTGGCAAGCTCATCATGCAATATTTTAATAATGACCTGACCCGGTTGTAAGCTTTTGGCGACATCTGCGCCCAATGCTCGTTCACGAACTGCATCCAATAAGTGGCGAACCACAGGAAGCGCGACATCGGCTTCCAATAATGCCATGCGCATTTCTCTTAGGGTTGTGTCCAAGTCGGCTTCGCTAACGCGCACTGAGCCACGGAGTTTATTGGCGATATTACCTAATTTGCTGGTTAATGAATCAAACATGGATCATCCCTCTTGGTTAAAACAACATCAATGGGTGGCAAGCATAGCGGTTGCCTTGTCAAACTTCCATTCTAAGATGCAGCCATGCCAAATAAGTTAAGTATTGAGCAAGCGTATAAGCACTGCCAAAGCATTGCCAGCGAACATTATGAGAACTTTCCAACAGCCTCGTTGCTGCTGAATAAAGAACTACGACCTGCGGTGGCAGTGATTTATGCTTTTGCTAGAGCGGCGGATGATTTTGCCGATGAGGGTGATTTGACTGCGGATGAACGCTTAAAAAAACTCGATGATTGGGAATACCAGCTGGATTTATGTTTGCAGGATAAGAGTGATAACTCAGTGTTTATTGCGCTTGCTGATGTGATGCGCCGTCATGACTTGGATGCGCAATTGTTTCGTGACTTGCTCACTGCATTTCGTATGGATGTAAACTTTAAGGGGTTTGCATCGTTAGCTGATTTGATGTTTTACTGCAAGCATTCTGCCAACCCTGTAGGGCGGCTGATGCTTGCTTTGCATCATATTGACGATGAAAAGGCATTGAAGGCATCGGATGCGGTTTGCTCTGCCCTGCAACTGACTAATTTTTGGCAAGATTTTAAGGTGGACTTGCCCAAAGGGCGTTGTTACTTGGCAGATGAATGGTTAAAGCCTTTGCATATCAGCAGGGAAGATGTGTTATCAGGTAAGGTGGGTATAGCGCAACTTCGCCCCGCGATTGATCAAGCCATTGCTGAAACTGAAGCATTGTTTACCCAAGGTTATGTGATTCTTGTTTATTTGCCGTTTCGTTTGCGCATGCAAATTGCGGCAACCTTGGCAGGTGGCTCCTCTATTTTGGCAGCAACCAAAGCTTTATCAAACCCGCTGCAACAACGCCCTACATTAACTAAGCTTGATTGGCTGAAGGTGAGCCTTAGCATTGTCAGTATGACGCTGCGACCAAAACATAATCATCAGCGAGGATATGTATGAGCCCGGAAAAGTATTGTGAAGATAAAACCAGAGGCTCTGGTTCATCGTTTTTTTATGCTTTTTTGTTTTTATCACCTGAAAAGCGCCGCGCCATGATGGCGTTGTATGCCTTTTGCCGTGAAGTGGATGATATTGCGGATGAAATCAAAGAAAAAGAAATTGCAGTGCGTAAGCTTGCGTTTTGGCAGGAAGAGGTTGAGCGTGTCTTTGAAGGGGTAGCTCGTCACCCCGTTGGTAAAGAGTTGATGTGGACCATTGCGCATTATCCTGTGGAAAAAGAGCAGTTTACTGAAATGATTGAAGGCATGCTGATGGATGTATCGGGCAAACCAATCGTGACCGATGAAGATTTGATGTTGTATTGTTATCGTGTTGCTGGCGTGGTGGGGCTGATGTCGATTGCTGTGTTTGGTTATACCAATGAAAAATCCAAGCAGTTTGCGCTGAAGATGGGCGATGCTTTACAACTCACCAATATTTTAAGAGATGTATATGAAGATACCAAAATTGGGCGTATTTATTTGCCACAGCAAGCTCGTGCCAAGTTCAAAGTGACTGATCAAGATATTCGCCAAGGCTTTACGGATAATGCGCAAATCAGTGCCAACCTTAAAGCCTTACTGCAATATTATTACGATAAGGCAGAGCAGGCGTATCAAGATGCGCTTGCTGCGCTGCCCGAAGAAGACAGGCAAAGTTTGACTCCATCCATCATGATGGGGGCGATTTATTATGCGCATTTGACAAAAATTAAAGCTGTGGATTTTGATGTTTGGCAGCACCCCGCACGATTAACGCCCTTGAAAAAAATATGGGTGGCATGGAAAGCTTATCGTTATGAAAAAAAAGCGGTAAAAAAAGGTTTGCCGCTTAAAGTTTCATTTTAATGCGTGTTGCTGTTGTAGGCGGTGGCGTTGCGGGTATGACGGCTGCCCTTCGTTTAGCTGAATCAGGCTATCAGGTCGATTTGTTTGAAGCTGCCCCTGCTTTGGGTGGGCGCACCAAGTCTTTTTATGATGAAGAAGTCGATGAGTGGGTGGATAATGGCCCTCATGCCATGGTGGGTGCATACCATAGTACATTAAAGTTGCTCGAAGATATTGATGCAACGCAATATGTGAGCTGGCAATCATCATTAACATTGTCACTTTGGGATAAATCGCGCGGTTTTTTTGATTTGAAGGCTAAGCCTTGGTTGCCTGTTAATCTTGCGCTTATTTGGGCAGTTTATCGCTTGCCTGGGCATGATTTAAGTAGTGTTAAAGCCATGCTTAGGCTTGCCATGACCATGGCAAACCGCGATGAAGAACAAACGGTGCAGCAATGGATGGATGAAATCAAAGCGCCGAAACGCTTGGTTGAGGATATGTTGGAGGTCTTGTGTTTGGGGGTGATGAATGAACCCATGCGCACTGCCAAAGCCAAAACATTTGCGCTTGTTTTGGCGTTATCCTTTTCATCGCACCGCCATGCTAGGATGGGTTGGTTTAATAAGCCATTATCCCAAGCTTTGGTTGCCCCACTTACAGATAAGTTGAGGGATTTGAATGTTCGTATCAAGCTTGGATCATCCATTCGTAGCCTTGATGATTTGCATCATGACTCGATTGTTTTAGCGCTTCCCACTTTTGCGCGAAATCGCTTGCTTGGCATCCATGAAGATGTGGCAACCCATGCGATTACCAATATTCACTTGTGGTTTGAAGACAAGATTACATTGCCCAATATTATGCAAGGTATGTTAGGTACTTATGGGCAGTGGCTGTTTGATGTCTCGGCGATGATGAACCAGGAAAGCGGGTTACAGCATCTGTGTGCGATTATTAGCGCAGATGAATCCGATAAAACACGAGAAGAATTAATTGCACTGGTATTATCAGAGATAGAAGCCATGCTGAATATAAAGCTTTCGCAGCCTAAAAAAATACGCTTTATTCGTGAAAAAAGAGCGACAGTGTTGACCCGAAAATATCGGCAAATTGTCTTGCCTGATCATGTTTTTGATATAGGTGAAGCACCACAAGTTGGTGGGTTGCCCGCAACCATTGAACTTGCGGTGCAATCAGGCGAAAAAAGCGTGCAGATGGTACATTTATCACATGAAAAAAATACTTGACATAAGAAGTTATTCACTTTTTCAGGCATTTGTCACTTTTTTGTCTCAATTAAGTTTGCGGGTTGATTTTTTTAAGTAAATAAATAATGTAAATATTTGTTTTTTAAGCAATAAACAAAAATGCCTAAAAAATAGTCACTAAGCTGCTGGGGCTTAAGTATTGAATAATATATAAGGTGTAGAGTTGGTTATACACAAAGTTATCCACAGCTTTGGTGCACAACTTTTCAGGATTGTTAAAAAACATTCATATTATAAGGGTTTCGACCCTGATAGGGGGTAAAAAATATGTCGCATACTGGTTATTCAGCACTCAAAATATCTCGTCGAACTGCTTTTGTTGTGGTCAAGGCTTCAGGTGAAAATATCTTGGCATACCTTCAAGGTCAAATCACACAAGATATCAATAAACTTACTTTTGACCAAGCGTTGTATGCAGCGGTTTTAACGCCGCAGGGTAAAGCAGTCACAGACTTTTATTTGCTTCTCACTCAACACAAGGGCAATTGGGCGGAAGTGATGTTTTTGTGTCCACAAGAGTTTACGGTAGCATTGATAGAGCGAATACGGATGTTTGCCTTGGGGCACGACTTGCGTATAGGCAAGGTTTCATCATGGGAAGTGGTGAGTGCCCAAGGTATTGATGTAGATACAGCACTGGCTAAGCAAGGCTTGCCTGTGCCAGCATCAGGTTATTTAGCCGCTGCGAATCAATCGGATATATTTGCTTTACGCATGATAGAGTCAGCATGGGATGGCGTTTGGCTTATGGGAGCTAATATCCCATTACAGAGCAATGTGGATGAAGCGATAATGGAGCAGGGGCGTATTCTGAGAGGCATACCTATGTTGGGAGTGGATTGGGATGTGAAGCTGCATCCACTCAATGCCAACTTGATTGAGCGGCAAGGTGTGAGCTTTGACAAGGGGTGCTATGTAGGACAGGAAGTGACCAGTCGTATGCAATGGCGTGGCGGCATTAAGAAGAAGCTGTATCGTGTTTTGTTGGATGAGCGTGTGGATGTACCATGCCCAGTGTTGACTTCGGTTAAAGTCGGTGATGTGACCAGCCTTGCTCAGAATGATGACGGGAACTATCAGGGTATTGCTCTGTTACCCATTGAGGTTGTTGATGCAGAACGCAAGCTTGTGGTGGAGTCTGGTGGTTCGGTGGTTGTTTTGGGTGGTTGTGGCGAGTAGTTGCTGAGCGAAGAAACATCCATATATGCCTTGGTAACTTGTTCAGTGTTTTCTTCAGTTTGCTTGCTTTTGGCATATGTATTGCTAAGTTGCGAGTGTAAGCATGAGCATTGATACGCTGATTGGGGTTGGGGTTCCTTGATACTGTGGCTCTTTGGCTAGGCGTGATAAAAGTATGAGAAAGGATGATGTATGCAAATAGAAGTCATTGGGGTATATGATATTGGGCTGCTTATCATATCCATCATGGTTGCTATCGTATCATCTTTTGTTGCATTTAGCACGGTTTCCAGGATAGCGAAGGCGACTGATGCAAGGTCGCGATACCTTTGGTCTGCACTCTTTGGTTTTAGTTTTGGTGTGGGTGTATGGGGGATGCACTTCATTGGTATGTTGGCTTTTCAACTGCCTTTGAAAGTGACTTATGATTTGCCCTTGACGATACTGTCGTTGTTAGTTGTTGTCTTGGCTTCTGGAGTAACAGGGTTATTTATCACAAAAGATAAAAGCATCCGAGGCTTAAGGCATATGATGTTGTCCGTTGTTTTGGGTTTATCTATTGCATCCATGCACTATATTGGTATGGCTGCCATGATTGTGGATGCAAGTATGCAGCATAATCACTGGGTGGCATGGGCTTCTGTTGTTGTAGCTATTGTTGTGTCTGCCTTTGGCTTATCTTTTTTAGAAGAAGTTAAGCTTTCTTATACCTTTGGAAAATTAAAATATAAGATTCCTATCGCTTTGCTCATGGGTATGGCTATTTCTTCGATGCACTACACGGCCATGGCAGGGGTTAGCTTCTTTTCTATGAGCAGCATGGGTATAGGCAGTGCTGGTTTGCCGCAGGAAGCACTTGCCATACTGGTGTTGATTATACTTTTTCTTATTGAAGCTGGTGTCTTGGTGACATCGTTGATGGATGAAAATATTTCGAGCATGAAGGATAAGTTGCTTGTAGAGGCGCACTCCAAGCGTTTGGCGGCAGTGATTGAGCAGGCTGATGAGTTGGTTATTGTCTTGGATACCAAGGGTCGCATAGATTATGTTAACCCTGCTTTTGAGCGAACCAGTGGATTTTCACAACAAGAAGCTATAGGGCAAACGCTAGCGTTGGTTTGGCACGATGAAGAAGGGCAAATACCATATGCTGAATGGTGGCAGAGGCTTCAGTTGGGTATACCTTATTTGCATGTTTTTCAGAACAAGTCCAAGGAAGGGAGCTTGTATGAGGTTTCGCAAAATGCGTTTTCTTTACATGATGACCATCAAACTTATGGATATGCCGTGATACAAAGGGATATCACACTACAAAAGAAAATGGAAGAAAAGTTGAACCACGCAGATAGAGTCAGTTCGCTAGGAGTTTTGGCTGGTGGTATTGCCCATGATTTTAATAATATTTTGACAACGATTTTAGGCAATGCTTCATTAGCTTTGAAAAAGCTTGATGTTGAAACACCTGTGTATCGGCATATCGATTGTATTTTGCAGGCAAGCCACAGTGCAGCTGATTTGTGTCGGCAAATGTTGGCTTATTCTGGCAAAGGGAAATTTGTTATTGAGCCTGTGAACTTATCATTGTTGGTGAAAAATATGATGAAGTTGATTGAGGTTTCTGTTCCTAAACATATTACACTTTATTTTGATGTACCTGATAACTTAAGGATGATTGATGCAGATGTTGCGCAAATTCAGCAAGTTGTTCTCAATTTGCTCACCAATGCAGCTGAAGCGATAGGTGAAGATAAGCCAGGAAGAATTACAGTATCTATTGGTGAGATGTATGCGGATAAAGATTATTTATCAACAGCATATGGTGATACTGAAAAAGATGAAGGTGAATACATTTACCTGGAAGTTTCAGATACAGGCTGTGGCATGAGCAAAGATATTCAGAGGCAGATGTTTGATCCTTTTTTTACAACCAAGTGCACTGGGCGTGGCTTGGGTATGAGCGCCATGCTTGGTATTGTTAATGGGCATCAAGGAGCGCTTCGTGTGTATTCTGAGCAGGGTAAAGGCACAACTTTTAAGGTTATTTTTCCTGTATCCTCCACAACCGAGGAGCATAGGACCCAACCATCTCAAGATAAGGTGGATGCAGCCTCAGGTTTGGTATTGGTGATTGATGATGAAGTCAGTATATGTGAGACAGCTCGTGCCATGCTTGAAGATATGGGGTATAGCGTGATGACGGCAAGATCTGGCCAGCAAGGTATTGATATCTTTAAGCAATACCAGGATGAGATTCAGTTTGTATTGTTGGATATGACCATGCCTGAAATGGATGGAAAAGAGTGTTTTCGCTTGCTGCGCGTGCTTCAGCCTGATGTACGGGTGATACTTTCATCAGGTTATAATGAGCAAGAAGCAACCAGTTATTTTGCTGGAAAAGGTTTGGCAGGTTTTATACAGAAGCCATATTCTGATCAGAACTTTAGTGAAAGTATTAAAAAGTTTATTTACGCTTAGGGTTGATGATTTTGACATGACAAGCTTGCCTATCATGTCAAAATCTAATGACCATCATAAATTACATGATTTTATGCATAAGGTACGCTATCTTGCGTGCAAATTAATCAATGGTTACATCTTGATCAGGGGAATTCATGTTAAAGTTATTAACCAAAGTCTTTGGCAACCGCAATGAGCGAGTGTTAAAAAGCTTGTATCCGATTGTTCGGCAAGTCAATGAACTTGCTGATGCAACCGCCAAGTTAAGCGATGAAGAACTTCGCGCAAAAACAGATGAATTTCGAGCGCGCATTCAAAAAGGGGAGAGCCTGGATGATTTGCTGCCCGAAGCTTTTGCCGTGGTTCGTGAAGCATCGAGCAGAGTGTTGGGTATGCGGCATTTTGATTCGCAATTGCTGGGTGGCATCATTCTTCATCAAGGTAAAATTGCTGAAATGAAAACGGGTGAGGGTAAAACCTTAACGGCCACATTGCCTGTTTATCTTCATGCGTTGGCAGGAAAAGGCGCGCATGTTGTCACAGTGAATGATTATCTGGCATCACGAGATGCAGAGAATATGGGCAAGCTTTATGGTTTTCTGGGGCTAACAACAGGGGTGATTGTGAGCCATATGGCACATGCAGATAGAAAGGAAGCCTATGCTGCGGACATCACTTACGGCACCAACAATGAATTTGGCTTTGACTATTTGCGTGATAATATGGCTTTTTCTGTCGAAGATTTGGTGCAGCGCGGTTATCATTTTGCTATTGTTGATGAAGTTGATTCCATCTTGATTGATGAAGCGCGTACGCCACTGATCATTTCAGGTCCAACGGAGCAGGCAGGTGAGCTTTACTCCTTGACGGATGGCTTGATTCGCAAGCTCGATGCAGCTGACTACGAACTGGATGAAAAAGATAAAAATGTGTCGTTCACGGAGCAAGGTGTTGAGCATATTGAAGCTTTGTATCGTGAAGTGGGCGTGCTCAAAGCGGGAAGCTTGTATGACCCAGAAAATATCAACTTGCTTCATGCTGCAACGCAATGTTTACGGGCACACACCTTATTTACTCGTGAAAAAGACTATATTGTGCGGAATAATGAAGTGGTGATCATTGATGAGTTTACTGGTCGGATGATGGCAGGTCGCCGTTATTCTGATGGTCAGCACCAGGCTCTGGAAGCCAAAGAAGGGGTCACCATTCAGCCTGAAAATCAAACCTTATCTTCAATTACCTTTCAAAACTTTTTCCGTATGTATGACACTTTGGCTGGTATGACAGGTACAGCAGATACTGAGGCTGAAGAGTTCAAGAAAATCTATGGTTTGGAAGTCGTGATTGTGCCGACCAATCGAGAAATGATTCGCAAGGACTTGGGGGATCTGATTTATCGTGATCAGGAAGATAAATATGAAGCCATCATTGCTGATATTATAGGCACCTCCAAAACAGGTGCACCGGTATTGGTGGGTACAACTTCAATTGAAAAGTCTGAAATGTTGTCAGATATGTTGAAGAAAAAAGGCATTAAGCATGAAGTACTCAACGCCAAACACCATGAGCGAGAAGCTGAAATTGTAGCCCAAGCAGGGCGCAAAGGAGCCATCACGATTGCCACCAATATGGCAGGTCGTGGTACAGATATTATGCTGGGCGGCAATCCTGATATGTTGATTGCTCAACTTTCCGATAAGCTAAGTGATGAAGAGCGCCATAAGCGCGCTGAAGAAATTAAAGCACAATGCCAAGCTGAACATGATGAAGTGGTTGCACTTGGTGGATTGCATATTATTGGTACAGAGCGCCATGAATCGCGTCGCATTGATAATCAATTGCGTGGGCGAGCGGGTAGGCAAGGTGATCCAGGCTCAACCCGCTTTTACTTGTCGCTTGAAGATGATTTGATGCGTATTTTTGGTGGCGAGAAGATGCAAGGTATGCTTACCAAAATGGGTTTTAATAAAGGTGAGGTCATTGAACATCCTTGGGTGAGTAAGGCCATTGCCAACTCACAAAAGAAAGTGGAAGGGCGCAACTTCGATATTCGCAAACAGCTTCTGGAATATGATGATGTGATGAATCAACAACGGGAAGTCATTTATGCGCAACGACGCGAACTTCTTGAGTCTGAAGATGTGAGTGATGTGATTGAAGATATGATGTTGGACTATGTGGACAACCTCGTGGCAAGCTATTTATCCGATATACCGAGCAACTGGGATATTGAAGGTTTACAAAAGGCGCTAAGCGAAGAGCTTAATATACAAGCTGATGTACAGTCTTGGGCAGATGACGAAGATGTGGAACATGCTGATGATATGCGTACCAAACTTGTGGAAACATTAAAAGCGCACTTGCAAGCTAAAGAGGTTGCGGCGGGTTTGGAACAAATGCGAGGTTTTGCGAAATGGTTGCTCTTGCAGGTGCTGGATAATTTATGGAAAGATCACTTGTTGGCCATGGATCATTTGCGCCAAAGTGTGGGTTTGCGGGGCTATGCCCAGAAAAATCCAATTCAAGAATATAAACATGAATCGTTTAAGTTGTTTAGTCATATGTTGGAGCGTGTACGCTCACAAACGATTATGTCTTTGTTCCGTGTTGAAGTGCAAGAGCCTGAACCTGAGCCAGAAGAAGAACGCATTGTATATAATGTGCAAAGCAATGAACCTGAGCCTGCGAATGCAACCTATCAACGAAAGGGTGAAAAAGTTGGACGCAATTCCCCTTGCCCTTGTGGTTCGGGTAAAAAATATAAGCAGTGTCATGGGAAGAAACGCTGATCATGCCAAATCTTCCCTACACTTTGATCAAGCCTTTGCCTGTTCCTGGTTTTCGGGTGGGGTCGGCATCGTGTGGTGTTAAATCACCTGACCTTAAGGGGAAACGCCAAGATATAGCCTTGATTGTTGCCGATGTGCCTGCGCAGGCAGCAGCAGTGTTTACACAAAATCATTTTCGGGCAGCTTGTGTGGACTTGGGCGAGAAAGCTATTCGTGAACATACTACAGATATTCGCGCGATTATTGCCAATGCGGGTAATGCCAACGCGGGCGTGGGCGAGATGGAGCGGGTGTGGGCGCAGCAATTGATTGATTTGGGTGCGGATGTTGCAGGGGTTGCGCCGTATCAAGTTTTATCCGCATCAACAGGTGTGATTGGTGAACCCTTTCCGATTGAACGGATTCGTGCAACGATTGGCGAAGCCAAAGATTCATTGGCAGAAGATAACTGGATTCAAGCTGCTGAAGCGATTCGAACTACAGACACCTTTGCTAAATATGCCTCAAAGCAATTTGAAGTGGCAGGTAAGACTTATACCATCACAGGCGTATCTAAAGGTAGTGGTATGATTCATCCCAATATGGCAACCATGCTTGGATTTATTGCGACTGATGCACCGATTCCTGCCGATGCGTTGCAGCGCATGTTATCTAAAGTGGCGAATGTCTCCTTTAATAGCATCAGCGTGGATGGCGATACTTCCACCAATGATACGGTTTATTTGTTGTCATCAGGTTTAGGGCTTGGTTATGACGAACTTGAAGACACCTCTGCATTTGAACAAGCTTTAGAAGAAGTTGCGATTAAGCTGGCGCAATTGATTGTGCGCGATGGCGAAGGTGTAACCAAGTTTGTCACGATTGAAGTGACGGGTGCAGAAGATGAAGAACAAGCCCGTACTTTAGGGCGTACCATTGCGGTGTCTCCTTTGGTGAAAACGGCATTTGCAGGCTCAGATGCCAACTGGGGCAGAATTATCATGGCGATTGGCAACAGTGATGCACCGATTCAACCTGAAAAGGTAAGTATTCAAGCTGATGATGTGTTGATTCTCAAAGATGGTAACTTGCACCCTGATTACCAAGATGCTTTGGGTATGGCCGTGTTTGCCAAACAGGAATTTACTTTGCGCGTGGATATTGGTTTGGGTGATGCAAGTGCACGGGTGTGGACGGGTGACTTAACCCATGAATATATTGAAATTAATGCAGAATATAGAACATAATAGGAAGAGGAGAAGGGTATGAATGTATATAGTTTTACAGGCAGGTTAGGGCGAGATAGTGAGCAACGCTTTACGCAAAGTGGTATGGCAATTTGCTCGTTTACCGTGGCTGTTGACTATGGCTATGGCGACAACAAAGGAACAAATTGGGTTAGGTGCTCATTGTTTGGCAAGCGTGCTGAAGGCGGCTTGCCACAATACTTAAAAAAAGGCACACAGGTTGCCATATCGGGCGAACTTCGGGTGCGTGAATATGATGATAAAGAAGGCGTGCGCCGTACTTCTGTTGAAGTAAGCGTCAACACGCTTGATTTGATTGGTGGTCGTCCTGATGGTGGTTATCAAAGTGGTGGTCAGCAAACACAGCCAGCGCAAAACAATGATCCATTTGCAGATCAGCCTGATTTTAATTCAGCGCCTGTGGATGATGATATTCCGTTTTAGCTGTCATTTTGAAAGCTGTTTGTGAACCATTCCAAAGCAACCCTATTTCTGGCGGGTTGCTTTTTTATATTGTTTAGTGTTTGCTTTGAAGATAGCTGATGAGCACGATTAACCCCATAAGCATCACAACTACCCAAGGGTTGTGACTTGTGGGTGCAAGGCAAGCTCCTTCAGCTTGTGTCGCAGATGTGCTTCCAAGGTGGCTGGTGGTGCTGTCGGGTATTGTGGTTTTAGGGGTCGCAAGTACGGCAGGGTCAACAACAATACCATTGCTTATGCCATTTTTATCATTAGCGCCGCCATCTGTAAGGGAAATGATAAGGCCACGACCTGTATCATCAGGGGCTACTGTATGATACGCATTGTGTGACTCATATACATGTGTATGAAGTTTTAACCATGTGGTATGTTCATCCAAGTGGTTTGGTGTGAGAACATGAACCTGTGTTGTTTCTCCATGGTTTAAGGCATCAATTTGGAAAACAAATAAAGCACTGGAAGCTTGGTGTGAGTCGGGTAGCTTAATATTTGTGTTGTGCAGTGAAGGTGATTGAACTTGTCGAAGTTCGCCATTGCCTTGAACAATAAGCGCATAACGACCATCTTCTGCCAGCCAGGTTGCAACACGCGCTGAATGCGCATCATCAATACCATCATTATCTAAATCAAAGCCTTGCTCTTGCGTGTTTGGAATGCCATCACCATCGCTATCCAGGCTGCTATCATTGATATCACCTTCAGCAAACATATAAACTTCCTGGATGTCAGCTTGCATGCGGCGAGTAAATGCAATGTTTAGTGTTTTGGATAAACCTTTGGCAATATGTGGGTCTCTATCCATATGGTTTGGATCTGCGGATACATTCACCGCATCTGACCATGTGCCTGCATGATGTTGAGCAATATATATTTCTGAGTCAATGCCTATTTTTTGTTGCCAGGCTACTGCCCAAGTGTTATCCGCAAGGGTGACTAGAGAAGGCTGATGAACCATATCACCTGCATCAGGCAGTAAAGAGCTAGCTTGTGTTGTTTGACCAGAAATAGCATCAAATGCCTTGCTCCAAACTTGACTGTGTGCTTGCATCATCCATCCTGTATAAGCCAAGGCAATTTCTTCTTGGTTTAGGCTATCTGCATCAATTTGGACAGCAGCTTCTTGAAAATAAGGTGCGGCAATACTTTCAACGATAGTAAGCGGGCTGGACCATGTATAACCATCGGAACTATTGCGTGATAGAATCCGCCAAGCATTACCATTACGCTCGCTCCAAACAACACTCTCCAAACCTGACGAGTGTACCACGATTGAAGCATCGCCTACCAACGTGGTGGGTTGACTCAAATGAACAGGCTTTGACCAACCTTGAAGGTTGCCGCGCAAGATAAACAACTCACCTTCAACAAGCTTTTCTTGTTCAGGCGTGGTTGCCAATACAATTATATCCCCAGTAGTTGATGTGTTTACATCAATGATATGCCAGTTTGTAAGTGGCCATGTCGGTGATGCAGCAGACCAGCTACCAGAGGATATGTTTTGGTAAAACATGGTTGGCGGCTGTGTCTTTCCCCAGCTTAAAACCAAAGATGGAGATGCCAGGTAGGTATGTGTGAAGGCTGTATTGTTTGATAATTGGGTTGTTTGCCAAGTGATACCATCATGGTTTGAAGTCCAAAGTTGCACACCAGCACCCTGGGCGGTTGCAACCTGGATGTGCGTGTTGGACAAAACCAAAGGCGCTTTATTGCCGCCGTAGTGCGCTGTACTGCTATCTGTGAAAGCTACAGGAAGACTGTGTTGCTCCCATGCCATGGTTGTGGTTTGAAACATGGTTAAACAAGCTAATATATAAGTTAATGGTGTGATAAGTTTAAGCATTGTCGCTCTCCTAGTTTATTATGAAGACCTTTTATCGTAGCCATAAGGTATGTATCGCTGGAAGCGTGCTTTCCTTGTTAGGTTTCAAGCGTAAAAGCGACTAGGCATTTTGCTTATCTGACCAAGTGAGATATGACACCAGCAAGAAGCTCGGTGTTGTATAGGCTGCTGCCTTCTTTTTTATTGAAGAAAAAAACAGAAGCGAGGGTATGATGAAAATATTGTTATTGTTGACTGTATTGCTGACAACAGGTCCAGCATTTGCAGGCATCGAAAGTCGGGCAGATAGCGTCAAAGCAAGTGTACAAGGAAAAACAGACTATCATGCACATATGGCAAGAGAGCTGGTTATTGTCGCTCAAGAAGAAAAGGATCAGCAACATCTTGCTGATGCAGCTGTATTTATGGATGAAGCTGAGAAACATGCAGCACAATCAGGAGGGAAATAATGAAGAAAACTATTTTGCTTATCGCGTGTGCTACACTTGCATCTTGTGCTACGCACCTGCCCACAACAGAAGACAAGCTTGAGCTTGAAGGGTTAAACAAGAAGGTTGCTGAAGCAAAAAGCCTAGGGGCAGAGCGGTGTGCTCCAGCAGAGCTGGCCAAGGCTGAGGTAAAAGCATTGTATGCAGCACATGAGATTGAGGAAGGTGGCAATTACAATATGGATGAGGCACAAGCGCTGATAGCTGAAGGTCTTGATGCCGCGCAAGCAGCAAAAACCAAATGTACGGCGAAGAAAGAAAAGCTTACGCCAGTAGCAAAGCCCAAGCCCAACAAGCCTAAGGCAAAAGCGAAGCCTACGGTGCAGCCAATACGATCTTATACCAACTCAGAAGTGATAGACTTAAAAGGCATCAACTTTGAGAGCAACAAGGCAACTTTAACGGCATCATCGAAAGAAACCTTGGATCAAGCTGTTTTGATTCTTAAAAAGCGAGCGAATATTCAAGTTGAAGTCGCAGCCCATACAGATAGTGGCGGTAAGGCTTCGTATAATGAATACTTATCAGGCTTACGAGCTAATGCGGTAAAAGATTATCTGGTTTCGCATGGTATTGAAGCTTCTCGTGTCACCGCCAAAGGTTATGGTGAGGCATACCCCATTGCGGATAATCGTACGCGTGAAGGTCGGGCAAAGAATCGCCGTGTTGAGCTGATTGTAAAGTAATACAACATAGTAATATGGTGAAAAAGGCTTGCTTATCCATGCAAGCCTTTTTTGCTTTAACTCAAGCTTAATTCATTTAGCATTTGCGGTTATGACTTCACAGCAATGTCCGCTTTACCACTATATTCAACATGAAAAGTTTAGCCTGGCGAAGAGTTTGGATGACGCGTCTGTTGTGGCGCATAAAAATATATTGCTAAACTTATATCAGCAGGGCTGGGATCACATTGCCAAGCATGGTGATTTTAAGCGGTGGCAAGCCGCTTTTGCCGCTTTGCCACTGGAGAAAACCAACACATTCAAGAATGGTTCCAGAATTAAGGTAGGGCAGGCTGAAGAAACAAGTTGTTCTCAATCTGAAATTACTGCTGCATTAAAAGCACTTTGCCCTTGGCGTAAGGGACCATTTCAAGTGTTTGGTGTGAATATTGATGCGGAGTGGCGTTCGGACTGGAAATGGCAGCGTGTTTATCCACATATTTCACCGCTTTGGCGTCGCAAGGTATTGGATATTGGATGTGGTTCTGGTTATCACTTGTGGCGTATGTTGGAAGCAGGGGCCAGTTTTGCGTTGGGCATTGATACTTCACCACTGTTTGCATTTCATTTTGCAACCATTAAGCGATATCAACCCCAGGCGCAAGCTTTTTATATTCCTGCAGGTATTGATGCCATGCCAGAACACATGCGCAGCTTTGACACTGTTTTTTCTATGGGGATATTGTATCATCGCAAAGAGCCTTTAAGCCATTTGTTGCGTATCAAGGAGCTATTGATAAGTGGTGGAGAAATGGTTTTGGAAACCTTGGTTGTGAATGGGGATGAGACCACATGCCTCATGCCAAAGGGGCGGTATGCCAAGATGCGCAATGTATGGTTTATCCCTTCTGTTGCCATGCTTACACTTTGGTTGGAGCGCTTGGGCTTTCACGATATTCGTTGTGTCGATGTGAATACCACAAGTATTGAAGAGCAGCGGGTAACAGACTGGATGCAGTTTGAGTCTTTGGCTGATTATCTAGATCCACAAAATACAGCAAAAACAATTGAAGGTTATCCTGCTCCCAAGCGAGCGATATTGGTAGCCAGGGTCTGATCAAGCATTGATGGTGGATGATCAGTGGATAGGAAAGCTTACCCACAAGGGGAAAATGGTAGTATGGCGGCATCAGCCACTGATCGCGAATGATCCTGTTCAAGCCTGGCAAGGCTTGCTCAAAGCTCGCAATCTCAAAGAAAAAGATAAGTTTTTTACACCCGCGTTATCCGATCTTCCTGACCCATTTTTGATGCAAGATATGGACCTGGCTGCGTCCAGGTTGGTGCGAGCAATACAAAAAAAAGAAAAAATACATGTGTTTGGGGATTTTGATTGTGATGGTGTGAGTGGTACATGTGTGTTGGTTGAGGCGTTACGCGCGATAGGAGCTGATGTTGGATACTCGATTCCACACCGGGTGAATGACGGGCATGGTATTGGGATGGACGCACTGCAATCAGCCATGGATACGGGTGCTGTTGTGGGCTTAAGCGTGGATACAGGCACGACATGTTTTGAAGCTTGCGATTACGCCATGTTGCATGGTTTTGATTTCATCATCACTGATCACCATTTGCCAGATAAAACATTACCTCGTGCTTTTGCCATACTTAACCCAGCGCGAGATGATTGTGGGTTTGCAGATAGACAACTTTGTGGTACAGGTGTTGCTTTTTTTCTCTTGGTAGCAGTGTGGAAGCAATTAGGCAAACAAGGTCAACGCCCTGATTATGACTTGAAACAACTTTTAGATAGGGTAGCTGTGGCAACGATTGCTGATGTGATGCCGTTGCAGGGTGTGAATCGTGTGTTGGTACATTTTGGTTTGCGGCAACTTAAAACAGCACCCTCGATAGGTATGTCAGCTTTGATGGATACAGCCAAGGTCAATAAAAACCGTATTTCAGCGGAGACAGTTGCGTTCTATTTGGCACCACGCATTAATGCCGCAGGGCGAATGCAGCATGGTGAGGATGCGATGAGGCTTTTATGTTGCCAGGATGAGCAACAGGCCAAAAGGCTTGCGCTTGTGTTGGATGGATTGAATCAAGAACGAAGGAAAATTGAGTCAGACACTTTTAAGCAAGCCACAGCAAAATTAAAGCTTGCCTATGGTCATACACTGGCTGTTTATGATCAAACATGGCACGCGGGAGTTGTAGGCTTGGTTGCAGGGCGACTGGCGAGGCAATATGGCAGGCCTGCAGCGGTTGGCTTTGTAGATACGATGCAACATATCCGTGTTTCATTGCGGGGGGTGTGTGGTTTTCATGTTGGCAACTTGCTGTATATGTGTTCAGAATATTTGGACAGGTTTGGTGGTCACGCAGGAGCTGGTGGTGGCACAGTGAAAAAGGAAGCGTGGCCTGGTTTTGTGGCAGCATTTGATATGGCAGTGCAAAAGCAGCAAGCAGAGCTGAAAGATCAGCCGCAAACACTACCGATTGATGGTGCGCTTAGCCTTCAGGCCCTACATCATGGGCTTGCTAGCCGGTTGGCACGCTTTGAGCCTTTGGGTCAAGGTAATCCCGCATGTGTATGGCTGATACATCAGGTTACCATTGCAGATTTCAAAAAGCTCAAAGGTGGTGTGTGTCGGCTTATGCTTACTGATGGCCAACGGTTTGTGCCAGCAGTGTTGTTTCGGCACTTGGGTGCAGAAAGCTTGCTACAACAGGGCTTAACGGTCTCTCTTCTTGGGCAACTACAGAAAGATACCTTTCGAGGTGCTGAGTCCATTCAGTTTGTGATTGAAGATATGCTACTGTAAACGCTTTCCTGCGTGTTCTTGTTCTTTTTCAAGCATACGCATTGCCAAGATTAATCCAAGTGTAATCATAAATGGTTCCATAATACGAACAATGATAAAGGTGTTTGCGCCAATAGCGTGAACCAGAAGCCCGCCATAACCACAGAGTGTGCCCAAGGCAACACCACGCATCATAGGGTCACGAATCTTTTTGCTATGGCTTTTAAGTAGTACCCATATCCGCCTGAGAAACCAAATAAAAAGTATCAAACCAACCATACCTGTTTCTAAAAGCACTCTTGGGTATTGTGCGTCCAAGAATTGCCCCCCTGTTACACCAACACCCAAGAATGGATTCTCGGGAAATGACTTGGTCAAAACTTTTTCCCATGATTTCAGTCGTTCTGTTGTTGATGTGTCAATTTTAAGTTCGCCAACCACAAGCTGACCTTCTTGTTCTGCTTGATTAAATGTAAATAAAATACGATTCATGACATTTTGAGGGATAATAAAAGGGGCTATGACAATACTGGAAAAACACATGAAAAGCAAAAGCTTTTTGCGGGGGGAGAACAATAAAAATAAAAGGATGGATGCAGCAAACGCAATGTAAGAGCTGCGGGACTCTGTGAAAATAAAGGGGATAAAAATGATGCCCAGCATAACAAACAGCATCAAGCGCTGCTTGGGGCTTGTTGTGTGCAACAAGATACCCAGCAGCACGCTAAACATAAACATCAAATACCCACCAAAAGTATTGGGCTCACCTTGTTCTCCCTCAAAAGGCGCGGATACGCGTAAGCCTTGAGGGATTTGCAGCATGCTAACAAGTGAAGCAACCATGCAGGTAAAGATCATGACAAACAGCAAGCGTTTGATAATTGCTTCATCGTGGATGTGGTTAATAACCATGTAAAACAAGACAAAATATTCAAGGTATTTGACAATAAAAAATAAACCGTACACACCAACATCACCTTGAAAGTAAGCGAGGATGGTGCTGAAAGCCGCTGCGAACCAATATAGCCCGGCTGCTTGGTTGATGGGCGTGCGTTTGAGTATGCCCAATTCATTGCGAATAGCAATTCGGAACATCCATGTGATGGTGATTAAGGTCAACATAATATCATCGAGGCGTATGGTAATACCCCTTGACTCTGTAGTGTTTACCTTTCCGGTGATAAGGTCACCATGGGTTGGTGCGCCGCCAAGAGTAATCTCAGGTGATAGAAGTGTAGCAAGAATTAGAAAGTATAAAGCCAGCTCGATGCTGGAAAAGGTGATGACAATCATCATCAGTGCGGCAAGCAGTAAGACAGGACCTTGAACCAAGCTCGGGGCAACTAGGGATGTGGCGTATAGAAGTAGTGTGGATAAAACAAATGTGATCAGAATGGTGGGCGGTATGGGTATGCGTATAGACTTGATACTCACAGTTCAGGCTACCTTTGTTCTGGATAAGGTTGATCAACAGGTCGGTAAGTTTTGTCCAAAGGCTCCACCATATTTTGGCTACACTCACGCATAGTTACAACAGCGATGGATAAAATGATGCAAAGAAGAGAAATCACAATAATTCGCCGCCTGCGCTGCTTGCGCCGCATAAATTGATAGTGACTTTCAGCCATGCTGTACAATCACTTTGCTTGTGCCCAAAGGGCAAGGAGCTTGCGTTTGATTTTTGCCAAGGTTTGTTGCAATACATTACCTCTTAATGTTTCGTCAGCACCGTAGGCATAGGTATAGTAGCGGTTCATCTTGTATGTTGCATAATCTGGTGACAATTCACCGTGCACACCATTAAGCACAATACCCAACACTTTACCACCCACAGACTCAATATTACTTTGTACACGCTTCAACGCTCCCCGAACGACAGCACCAATATGGTACACAAGAAGCACACCATCAACTTTAGATGCAAGGATGGTTGCATCCGTGGTGTGTAGCAAAGGGGGCATGTCAATAATAACCATATCATATTCTTCACGAACTTCTTGAAGCATTTTATCCATGGTGGGGGCGGCCAAAAGATCGGGTGGGCTAGCACTTACTGCACCGCAGGTCAGAATTTCCAGTTGATCTAAACCTGGTGTGAGCAAAGCTTGGTCTATACCCATGTCACCCAGCATCACATCGGAAAATCGCTGCACAACATCTTGCCAATGGTACTGTCCAAGTAGACACTCGCTAAGACCTGGGTCGCGCTGAATGCCAAAGGTATGATGTTGCATGGGTTTGCGCATATCGGCATCAATCAAGAGAATGCGTCCACCTTGTTGGGCAAGCGCAACAGCAAGGTTGGCAGCAGTGGTACTTTTGCCCTCTTTAATGGTTGAGCTTGTGATTAAAATAACCTTATGTGTTCCTTCTTGAGAGAAAAGGAGGTTGGTTCGTAGGCTTCGGTATGCTTCTGCCATGGTTGAAGGGGGGGAGAAGTGGCTAACCAAGCGTATTTGACGCTCAAGTTGGTGTCCGCTGAGAGCCAGACCTTCGGTATCTTTGAACAAGTCAACGGCTTCATCATGACTAAGTTGTGGCACAAAGCCGACAACGGGTGTGCCAAGATAGCTCTCTACTTCTTCGATTGTACCTACAGATGAGTCCATGGCTTCAAGAACCAGTGCAATAACCAGCCCAAGAACCAAGCCCAGAATTAAGCCTGCTAAAGCACTTTGGGCAGGATTAACAGGGTTGATGCGGGATGTTGGCAACATGGCAGGGCGTACTAGCGAAACATCTTGTACTTTTTCTGCTTCTTTAATGAGCACTTCTTGATATTTTTTCTCCAGTAGATCAAACAGTTCTTCATTGATGCGTACTGTGCGCTGCATCCGTTGGATTTCTAAGGCTTGTTCGGGTAAGCCTTGAAAGCGTTGTTTGGTGGCCTCAATTCTCTCTTGAATACTCTTGATACGGCGCTGGGTGAGGGATATTTGTTTTTCCAACTCACTAACCATAGATGCTAAAATATCATGAGCTTGGGCTTGAAGCTCTTGAATTTGTGGGTGTTCGTCAGTGTAGTTGGTCATCAATTCTGTACGCTTGAGGGCCATATCAACTAGGCGTTTATTCAGTGAATCAAAATAATCACTAACTTGTCCTGCGACAGTGATGGCCTGAAAGTCCCAAGCCCCATTGTTGATACGCTTTTGCAGTGGTGCAATCGCAAACCGCAAATCATTGAGGTGCGCAGTAGCCTTGCGATATTCTTGCTCTAAGTCTGAGGTGAGTTGAGCCATCAGTTCGGGATCAGCGTTGGAAAAGTCTAGGTTGTGCTGTTTACGATAGGCGCTAATACGCTCTTCAGCCTTTTTTAACCTGTCACGAACAATAATGAGTTGTTGCTGTATAAACTTTTTGGCCTCAAAAATACGACGATTTTTATCTTCAATATTAAAAGATTTAAATTCATCAGCGACCGCTTGGGCAAGATTACGCGCAAAAGCAGGGCGAATGGATGTTGCTGTAATTAAGATTAAGCCTGATGATTCCTCTTGGCTGACTGTTATTCTGTCTTTGATGGATAGTACTTCATCCATGTATTCAGGGTTGGCACGAATTTCTTCTGAACTTAATTCTTCAGGAATAATACCCATGCGTTGCGCAACCCGCTCCATGACAGCATATGACTCAATAATGGCAAGTTGGGTGCGTATATCGGTGAATGAATGTGAGCGCACTCCTCCCATCAGCAATAAGTCAGCAACATTAATTGACGATTCAATTTTAATGGCTGCTGTTGAACTATACAGTGGGGGTGGTTGTTTGACCCATGTTAAAAAACCACTGAATATTGCCATAGCTACGGCACAAAACAAAATAACCCAGCGGCGGCGAGATATAATCTGCCAGTATTCTGCCAAGTTTAGCTCATAGCCTTCATTCACTTGTGTGTGCATTATTGGATTTGCCCTGATAAGACACGAAGTGTGAGGATTTGTTGTGCGATGCTTACAGGTTGTAAGAGTAAGCTAATGGTTGGTGAAATATCGGCAATATACTTATTCCAATTGGCAATAGGCCTTGACGGAACAATAATAATATCTTTATCCATTAAGGTCAGATTTTGTGTTAAGTCCCCTTGTTCCATGAACCGTTCAAAATCTACAGCTAGAATCTCTGGTTGCTCGCGATTGGCGCGAATGATGCGAATATCAGGTAAATAAGCATCGGGTGTTAGCCCTCCTGATTGTGAAATAGCATCCAAAAAGTTCATGTTTCCTGTGAATTTTACAATACCTTTTTTGTTCACTTCACCCAACACATACACTTGGCGCTTGGATTGTTCTAGGGATGGAATAAAAATACTATCACCATGGTCAATAATAATATCCTCGGTAGTATCACCTTGTTGGATGACACGGTTGAGGTCAGCGATAATGGTTTTACCTCCCCTCATGACTTGCACAGCACTCAGATTAGCACTTTTGGTCGGCCCACCTGCACGAGATAGAAACTCAACAAGTGTTTCTTTTCCCTGGAGGTTATATGTGCCAGCACCTGTTGGCTGTCGCGTGAGCGACTTCACCTCACCAAAAATGCTTGCGTATTTACTGCGTGCTTTTAGGACCACGACATCAACGCGAGGATTGCGTTCATATTTTTTGAGTATACCAGTAATGAGAGCGTCAATTTCACGAGGAGTTTTTGCATTGACTTGTAGGGCTGCTTGATAGGGAAGTGAAATGGTTCCATCAATATGCACCAAAACCTTTTGTATATCAGGCTTTGCGCCACGCCAAAAAGTGATTTTCAGCTCATCGCCTGCACCCACTTTATATTCAGCGATACCATCAATGGTTTTGAAAACCTGATTTTCTTCCACAGCATAAAGATTGCGGCTTTTGTAGTTTGAAATTGAGGCTGGCAGTTTTACTTTTTGTAATGCAAAAGCTTGAAGTTTAACAAAACCATGATTATTCGCAGCGGTTAAAAGCTCTTTTCTTTCAGGTTGCATAACGCGAACTTCAGTGTGCTCAATACCATGTTGTTTTAACCATTGCGATACCTTTTGCGCGCGCGCGCGGGACAATGCCGAAGAACTGGGATATAAATCAGAGTGAATATGCTCATATGATGTGGCATGCAATGTAATGAGCAGATTATCGGGTATGCTATCAAGGGATGCCAGCCAGTGTTTGAGCCCATTTTGTACAGATGGGGTAAGCAGTGTGCTTGCCGTGTCAAAGGTAGCAACAAAAGGGTGACCTATTGGGTTACCTTTGGATTGGGTGGAAGGCAGGGGTGGAGCTTTTTTGGAAGACCATATTTCAACACCTGCATCAATACGGGTTGCGGCAACAGCCAATGTTCCATCATTGTAAATATCACCGAGTGTGACATCAAAGTAGCTACCAAACTGTGGGGTTAATGTGTTGTTTTGGATAAAACGACCATTTTGCCAATGCCAGATGTGCAAGCCAGAGCCAACACTGGATGCTGCGACAAGTTCTTGGATGCCATCACCATTTAAGTCACCAACCCGTAAGGATGACCATGTTCCATTTTGGGTAAGACTCATCTTATGCCATTGGTTGTTATGATTAATCCAATAGGTAATGCCTTTCAGGTAAAGCCCAGTGATAATATCCAGGTCGCCATCACCATCGATATCAGTGACACTTAAAGATTCAGCATCGGAATGGGTTGCAAGTTCGTGTGGTTTCCAATGGACATTACCATCGCCGTACCAAATATGTATGCCGCCAACCTGGCTCCATGCGTCATGATCATGTTTTGCGCCCAGCCCACCACGGCGTGTGGCAATAATATCAAGGTTGCCATCACCATTGATGTCTTCAACAGCCACATCGGTAAATACACCTTGACTTGATGGGCCAAGGCCCGAGCGCCAGCCGCCTTGCCCATCATTAAGAAACACGGCCACACCACCCTCAGCATTATCTAGTCGTGTGGCAATAATATCATCCCACCCATCATGGTTGATATCGGCAAACTTAATGCCAGAAAAAGTGCCTGAAAGCGTCGGTGAAGATAGTAGTTTCCAGTGCTGTTGTTGCGCATGGTATTCCCAGATCTGCAACCCTTTTTGCTCTCCTTTGCCACCAATAATAATATCTACAAGCTTGTTTTTGTTGGTGTCAGCAGTTGCAAAGGCTAGTGGCTGCATGGTTGTTACAGGCCCTGATTGCTCTTTCCAGTTGCCTGTGCCATCTCCCCAGAGAACTTGAAAGCTTGATGATCGCGTGTGTCCACCAGCCAGTAAATCCAAGTGACCATCATGATTAAGATCGACGAAATGAATACTTTTTGCGTTTAGGGTTTGTGTTGGTGCTGTATTTTGCAGCAAATAGGGCTGGCTTTGTTGCTTATCAGTCAGTATGCGCGAAGGTTGGGGTACAGTTGAGCGGCATGATGTAAGCGCAAAGACCAAGATACATGAAAGGATAAGCGTATGTATAGGAGGTGTTGCTTGTTGAACTTTAAATATCATTCCTAATTCACTATTCCCTTTACAGCCTTAACTAGATTACATATTGAATTAATACCATAGCGAATAAGAGACTAATATTGCATATATGTCAAATAGTTACACAAACATATATATGGACTGCTTGAGCATTTCAAGTGTTACACACGAATATATATGATATTTTTGCATAAAAAAGCACTTGCAACAATGCAAGTGCTTCTTGATAAAGTGGCGCTCCCTGAGCGATTCGAACGCCCGACCCTCTGATTCGTAGTCAGATACTCTATCCAGCTGAGCTAAGGGAGCTTTTGTTTTTGCCGTCTTCTTGTGAAGACGGCGGCATGGTAATGTCTTTCACCCAAACTTTCCAGTATAAATTATCCATGCCAAATAATTCAGGAAATTCTTGGTACAACCATCCTTCGTACACCACTTTATTGACCAAAGATAAGCGTACGAAAGCGGCAGGGTTGGCTATGGCTTCATCATTGATAAAAGTATGCCCTTTTACCCGTAAACCTGATGCTAACCCAAGCAGCTCAATATACCAGTCACCCAGTTTTGCTTTGTTGCCATTTTCAAGCTCGATTTGTGACAAGCGAGTGGTTGATTTATGCAAAAAAACAAGGCTTGCGCTACCTTCTATCAGGGTTGCCCACTTGGGTAGCGTGTTGCCAGTAGTTGCCGCGTGAGGGTCATCAGGGACACTTAGCGGCAACTGCCATTCTATTTCTTTGCTTTGCTCCACTTCACAGCCACTTACCAAAGCAAGAAAAGCCAGGGCAAATATAATGCGCCCAAGCATGGCGGAGAGAGAGGGATTCGAACCCTCGATAGATGTTACTCTATACACCCTTAGCAGGGGCGCGCTTTCAGCCACTCAGCCACCTCTCCTTAGCCGTTTGCCCCGCTGCAATCAGCGGAGCATTAAGCTGGCGGAAGGGGTGGGATTCGAACCCACGGTAGGTTTCCCTACGCCGGTTTTCAAGACCGGTACATTCGGCCAGCTCTGTCACCCTTCCGTTGAGGGGCGCAATATAGCCACTGGTATGATGAATGCAACCGGGAAAAATATGGTGTGTTAGGAACATATAACCTGTCCTCATCAGTAGCACGATAGTTGTCCGTTTTGCAGGTTGCCCTTGGAGGCAATCAACGATGCGACAAACAGAAGTGTTACAGGAGATAAGAAAGATGAGGTTTTTAGAAGTATATGATGACTGGCAAAGTGGTCGGTTAAGCCAAGAAGAAGCAGGACAGCTCTTAGGCATGGGTGGTCGTAACTTTCGGCGATATATTGCCCGCTACCGTGAAGAAGGTGAGGCAGGGTTGTTGGATAAGCGTTTAACGCAAGCCTCCAACCGCTGCGCACCAGTCGATGAGGTATTGCGTTTAACCGAGCTGTATC